>NZ_JBWKFL010000034.1:0-89676 GCF_056434305.1 Streptomyces sp. NPDC044061
GGTGCGAAGTCGATCGACGAGGTCAAGGCGAAGCTGGCCGGCATGGGCCTGGCCCTGAAGGACAGCCCGCCCGGATTCGACCCGACCGCCGCCGCCTTCGACGCGGACGACAACGGGAGCACGGGTTTCATGGAGAACGAGCAGTACTGAACGCCGCGCCAGGTCGTGGGGGAGCCAGGAAGGCGGAGGAGCCAGTGATGAGCACCGGCCGACCGCACCCGGCTCCCCGCACGCCCACCGACGGAGATACTCAGTGCGGCGCTCCTCCGAGCCGGCGGGCGCGGCGCGGACCTACGGGACTATCCCAGGAGGGATTCGAAAAGCTGGGCACCGAGGGATTCCGGGCCCGTCTTTCGCGGAAACAACGTGCACCGTGCTAAACTTCTCGCAGTTGCAGTTGTGGTTCCCGAAACTTCAAGTGCTTCGGTGACTGTATGTCGTCGGGCATTTTTGTATCTCCGGTGCTTATCCGGACGGGGTTCATTGTGGCAACGCAGGGGTCCACAAGGTGTGGGCCCGCGGGCACTGCCCCCAAGGAGATGTGACATGGCTACTGGCACCGTCAAGTGGTTCAATGCGGAGAAGGGGTTCGGCTTCATCGAGCAGGACGGCGGCGGCCCGGACGTCTTCGCCCACTACTCGAACATCGCCACCCAGGGCTACCGTGAGCTCCAGGAAGGCCAGAAGGTGAACTTCGACATCACGCAGGGCCAGAAGGGTCCGCAGGCGGAGAACATCACTCCCGCCTGACGTCGAAGCGTATGAAATATCTGGGACCCCGTCTCGCGGCGGGGTCCCAGATATTTGTTTTTCCATTCCGATGGAATTCCTTTAGTCCCACATCCGGCTCGTTCTTGCAATTCATCCGGCTCATTCCTGTCGGGGAATTCCTCGATGCGTGCCCTGCCGAGGAAGGTTCTCCATGAGCCGTTCAGCTCGCGCGAACGACCGTTTCCGTCCACAGGATCAGGGGCGCAGCGGCGCCGCTCCAGGCGGCACCGGGCGCCGTTCCTCCGCACCACCGGGGGAGTTCGCGCTGCCGGTCACCGTCACCCCGGCCCTGCCCGCGGCCGCGACCTTCGGTGAATTGGCCATGCCCGTCGAGTTGCTGAAGATGCTCACGGGTCTCGGCCTGAACGAGCCGTTCCCGATCCAGGCTGCCACGTTGCCGAACTCCCTCGCCGGGCGCGACGTCCTGGGCCGTGGGCGCACCGGATCGGGCAAGACGCTCGCCTTCGGTCTGGCGCTCCTCGTGCGCACGAGCGGGCAGCGTGCCGAGGCGCGGAAGCCGCTGGCCCTGGTCCTCGTGCCCACGCGCGAGCTGGCCCAGCAGGTCACCGATGTGCTCGCCCCGTACGCCCGGCTGCTGAAGCTGCGGCTGGCCACTGTGGTCGGCGGCATGTCGATCGGCAGGCAGGCCGGCGCACTGCGTGCCGGGGCCGAGGTGGTCGTCGCGACACCTGGCCGCCTCGCGGATCTCGTCGAGCGCAAGGACTGCCGCCTGGACCGGGTGAACATCACCGTCCTGGACGAGGCCGACCAGATGGCGGACATGGGCTTCATGCCGCAGGTCACCGAACTGCTGGACCAGGTGCGTCCCGACGGCCAGCGCATGCTGTTCTCGGCCACGCTGGACCGCAACATCGATCTCCTGGTCCGTCGTTACCTCCATGACCCGGTGGTCCATTCGGTCGACCCGTCGGCGGGCGCGGTCACCACGATGGAGCACCACGTGCTGCAGGTGCACGACGCCGACAAGTACGCCACCGCCACCGAAATCGCCGCCCGCGACGGGCGTGTGATCATGTTCCTGGACACCAAGCACGCTGTCGACCGGTTCACCAGACATCTGCTGAGCAGCGGCGTGAAGGCCGCCGCGCTGCACGGTGGCAAGTCGCAGCCCCAGCGCACCCGCACCCTGGCACAGTTCAAGACCGGCGACGTCACCGCGCTGGTGGCCACCAACGTCGCGGCTCGGGGCATTCACGTCGACGACCTCGATCTCGTCGTCAACGTCGACCCGCCCAACGACCACAAGGACTACCTGCACCGCGGAGGCCGAACCGCCCGCGCCGGCGAGTCCGGCAGCGTCGTCACGCTGGTCCTCCCCGGCCAGCGCCGGGACATGGCCCGTCTCATGTCCGACGCAGGCATCAGGCCGCAGATCACGCAGGTCCGCTCCGGTGAGGCCGAGCTGAGCCGCATCACCGGCGCCCAGGCTCCCTCCGGTGTCCCCGTCGCCGGCAGCGGGCCGGTCGCGGAGCGCCCGAAGCGCGGCGGTGCACCTTTCCGCGGTCTGGGCACTCGCCCGGGGCGGGCCGGCGGCGGCGAGTCTCGCCGGTCTGCTGAGGCCCGCCAGATCGCCGAGGCCCGCAAGGCCGCCCGGGTCCGTCGCGGCGCGTAGGCCGGCAACGGTGCCCCAATACGCTGTGTGCGTGACCCGGGCCGTCTTGCGCCGCACGGAGATGTGCTTCGCGGAGTCCTGGGTGAACGGCGCCCAGTCCGCGTCGCGTCGTTCCAGCTCGAGCCCCGCGATCCGTGCCATCAGGCCGAGCTCCGCCGGCCGTGCGTACCGGTGCCGGGAGCTGCCGCGGCGGTAGCGGCCGTCGTCGCTGTCGCGGGCGAAGTGGTGCGAGACGAGAATCTGCTCGACCAGGTCGAAGGTGCCGAAGCCAGCAGGCCCTGGATGTATTGATCACGAGCGTTGTCGACGCCAGTCGGGCACCCCCGCCCGCTCCTCCTCGCGCAGCCTCCTGAGGGCCGTCCTCAGCGACAGCGAGCGCATCCGCGCCGACTCCGCTCGAACCGTTCCCGCCCGACCTTCTACTGCGGTCCCGGTACAGCGCAGAGCGGAGGTGAGCCGACGTCGCGTCAGCGCTGACTCGGCATGTCCCAGCGGACGCGCAGAGCCGGGGGCTTCCGGAAGACCAGGCCTCTGGGCGCGGTGGGCGAGGCCGGGTCGAGCCGCAGGCCGGGGAGGCGGTCGAGGAGCGCGCGGAGACAGGCGCGGGTTTCCAGGCGGGCAAGGTGGGCGCCCAGACAGAAGTGCGGGCCGTGCGCGAAGGCCAGCTGGAGACGGCGATTGCCCCGTCGCAGGTCGAAACGGTCGGGGTCCTGGAAGATCTCGGGGTCGCGGTTCGCGCCGGCGAGCGAGACGACCACAAGGTCACCGCGCCGCACGGCGGCCCCGCCGATCGTCACGTCGGCTGTTGCGTAGCGGTCCACGACCGCCGCGGCGGGTTCCAGGCGAAGTGATTCCTCGATCGCCGCGTCGACCAGGTCTGGATCGGCACGCACGAGGGCGAGTCGATCAGGGTGTGCCAGCAAGTGCAGTACGGTGTTGGCGATCATGCCCTCGGTGGTCTCGATACCGCCGAACATCAGCACGGCGGCGTTGGCGACCACCTCCGGCAGTTTCAGGCGCTTGCTCTCGGCCGCCGTGACCAGCAGCGACGCGTCGCCCCCTGCCGCGATCGTCGCCTCTACGCTTCCCCGCAACTGGTCGAACGCCGTCGCCCCGGCGGGGTTCGCCGACAGCCCGGCGGTGATGTCGGAGACCGCGCCCACGATGGCGTCGTACCAGGACAGCACCGCCCCGGCGTCCGCGCCGACCAAGCCCAGCGCCTCGGCAACGAC
The DNA here is from genome assembly GCF_056434305.1 of Streptomyces sp. NPDC044061. NCBI lineage: Bacteria > Bacillati > Actinomycetota > Actinomycetes > Kitasatosporales > Streptomycetaceae > Streptomyces > Streptomyces sp. NPDC044061. The sequence continues at coordinate 3,637 of NZ_JBWKFL010000034.1, forward strand.
GGCGACGGCCAGCGGCCCGGCCACCTCCCGGCGCAGTTCGGCGCTGCCACGCGGCCGGATGCCTTCCACGAGCCGGGAGGCTTCCTGTTCCACGAACCCGGTGAACCGGTCGTGTACATCCTGCGTGCGGAACGGATCGGCGAACGGGGCGCGGTGCCGCTTGTGCTCGGCACCCTCCACGGAGAGCATGCTCGGACCGACGACCTGGGCGGTGGAGAAGCGGGGGTCGTCCACCGTGAAGGTCGCCGCGTCGCGCATCACGCGCAGTGCGAGATCACGCCGGGTCACCAGCCAGCCGCCCAGCACGGGGAGCCACGACACCGGTTCGCGGGCGCGCAGCAGGGCCAGCCGCGGGTGGGGGTCGTCCTCCAGCTCGGTGAGCGTGGTCGCGGAGCCGAGCGGAAACCGGCGCGCTGTCACCATGGAAGCTCCCCCTGTTCCCGTTCCTGGAATTTGTTCCCGTTCCTGGAATTCCGGCCCCCGCGGAGCCCCACTCAGAGCGTATGCGTCTCCGGCGGTGCGTTGAGCTGGTCCCACACCGCCTTGGCCGATGCATGCGCCGGGACTGAAGCGTCGGGATGGTCCGAGCTAGGGCGCGGAGTTGCCCCGGCCGCCTCGGCGGCCGGGGACGCGGTCGCCGGTAGCGCCGCGGGCCGCCGTCCGTCGGCCGGATCCGCGGACGGCCTTGCCGGAGGCGCCACCGGTCGCCGCACCGTCCCCGGCCCGGCCGTCGGACACGCGGCGGCCCGAGCCGACCTCACCCTCGGTGGCCCTGCCGGCCCCCGTCCGGCGGGCAGAGCGGCGTCCGCTGCTTGCGGAAGGACCACCGGCCACTGCTGCACCGGCCGCGGTCCGGCGGTTCGAGCCCCGGTCCCTCGTGCTGGTGGCAGCGTCTGTCGTCGCTGCGCTGCCGCCCTTTCGGCGTCGGCCGGACCGCTTGCCGGACTCGGTGCCGGCCTTCCGGTCCGGGCGGGACGTCGTCGGTGTCGCCGGCTGGGGGACCTCGATGGTGACGGGCGTGCCGGAGGGCTCGCGGGCCCCCGTGATGGTGGCCAGTTCCGCGTCGCTCGACGTGATGCGGGCCGTTCGGGGGCGGACGCCCGCGTCGGACATGAGCCGGGTGACGTCGCGCTTCTGGTCGGGCAGGACCAGGGTGACCACGCTGCCGGAGCCGCCGGCGCGGGCCGTGCGGCCGCCCCGGTGGAGGTAGTCCTTGTGGTCGGTGGGGGGATCGACGTTCACCACGAGGTCGAGGTCGTCGACGTGTATGCCCCGGGCCGCGACGTTGGTCGCCACCAGCGCGGTGACCTGGCCGTTCTTGAACTGCTCCAGGGTGCGGTTGCGCTGCGGCTGGGAGCGGCCGCCGTGCAGTGCCGCCGCGCGGACACCGACGGCCAGGAGCCGTTTGGCGAGCCGGTCGGCGGACCTCTTGGTGTCGAGGAAGAGGATGACGCGGCCGTCACGGGCGGCGATGCGCGTGGTGACCGCCTTCTTGTCGGTCTCGTCCAGGATGTGGAGCACGTGGTGTTCCATGGTGGTCACCGCTCCCGCGGACGGGTCCACGGAGTGCACCACGGGGTCGGTCAGGAACCGCTGCACCAGGCGGTCGATGTTGCGGTCCAGGGTGGCCGAGAAGAGCATGCGCTGACCGTCGGGCCGTACTCGCTGGATCAGCTTGGTGATCTGCGGCAGGAAGCCCATGTCGGTCATCTGGTCGGCTTCGTCCAGCACGGTGATGCGTACGCTGTCGAGCACGCAGTCCCCACGCTCCACGAGATCGTTGAGCCGGCCCGGAGTCGCCACGAGTACCTCGGCGCCGCGCCGGAGCGTAGCCGCCTGCTTGGTGATGGACAGCCCGCCGACCACGGTGGCCAGCCGGAGGTTGACCGCCGTCGCGTAGGGGGTCAGCGCGTCGGTCACCTGCTGGGCGAGTTCGCGGGTGGGCACCAGCACGAGGGCGAGGGGTGCCCTGGGCTCCGCGCGCAGTCCGGCCGTGCGGGCCAGGAGGGCAAGCCCGAACGCGAGGGTCTTGCCGGAGCCGGTGCGTCCCCGTCCCAGCAGATCACGGCCGGCGAGCGAGTTGGGCAGCGTGGCGGCCTGGATGGGGAAGGGGGTGGTGACGCCTTGCGCGGTGAGGGTCTTCAGCAGCCCCGCGGGCATGTCCAGAGCCGCGAAGTCCTCGACGGCGGGGAGTGCGGGTGTCGTGCTTTCCGGCAGCCGGAATTCCCCTGGCGCCGACGCGGACGGTGGGGGTGACGAGGCGCGCCGGTTCGGCTTCTGGGACCTGCGGGACATGCGGTTCTCTGCCTTCCTGGAAAACAGCACAAACCGGGGTCCGCACCGTGACGGTGCGGACCCCGGTGAGCGGACATGCGTCCGGCGATCAGGCGGGGACGATGTTCTCCGCCTGGGGGCCCTTCTGGCCCTGCGTGACGTCGAAGGAGACCCGCTGGCCCTCCTGGAGCTCACGGAAGCCCTGCGACGCGATGTTCGAGTAGTGGGCGAAGACGTCGGGGCCGCCGCCGTCCTGCGCGATGAAGCCGAAACCCTTTTCAGAGTTGAACCACTTCACGGTTCCCTGTGCCATGACCTTCTCCGTTCTGTAGGCAGAGGCCCCATCCGGAGATGCCGGAAAACAAATAATGCGCCTGAAGGGAAACATTCCTGTCAGGCGCACATAGGTTCATGGGTACCACAACTGCAACTCCAGAACCCTAGCACAGCTCGGCCGCGCTTGGAGACGGCCGCCCCGGGGTGACGGCCTCACAGCTCGGCGAAAGGTTCCTCCTCCGAGACGAAGCGGTAGGGGTCGTAGGCGCGGTAGCTGACCCGCAGGAGAAGGACCGAGTCGTCCTGACTGCGGGGCAGTTTCCGGTAGTTCATCAGGTTGGACAGGAAGCGCGAGACCGCGTGCGTTCCGATGGCGTTCAGGCCGGCCATGATGAACAGGTACTTGTCGTCGGCCCACGGATTCCGGTAGCGGGCGATGACGCTGTAGTCGTACTGGATGTGCTGCGGGTCGGCGTCGGCCGGGCGGTCCGGGACGTAGCGGATGCCGGTCTTGATGTCCTCCAGGTAGCCGCGGTCGTCGTCCATGCGAAAGCGAATGCAGATGTTGGTGGTCCGTTCCTCCAGGCGGTCGAAGACCCGGGCCGTGAAGGAATTGCCGAGCGGTGAGCAGATGAGGACCAGATTCTGCTGGAGATACTCGTCGAAACGGGCCTCGGCCAGCACGGAGGGCACGAGTTCCGGTTCGCAGCCCATCGCCTGCAGCGCCTTCTCGACCTCCTGCGCCACGCGGATGTCGCAGTCGGGGTAGTAGACGGACGTCTCCTCCTCGTTGAGCACCGACCGCACGATCATGGGCACCCGCTCGCCCTGCCGGACCCCGCAGAAGAACCGCTCCACGTGCACCATCGCGCTGGTGGCCTCGGCCAGTGCCTGGAGGAAGGAGATCAGCCGCTGCGCCTCCGTGCGGCCCGGCCACAACGCGAGGTCGATCACCTCGATGCCGCACTGGCGCAGATCCTGGACCTCCAGGTCCGTGGGGCCGTTGATGCAGATGAAGTGCGTCTGGCGCATCCGCCCCATGCCGTAGAAGACATGGTCGTAGATGCTGTTGAAGTCGGGATCGGTGAGGCTGTAGCCGACGAACAGGAAGACGCGCTGGGTGAGGTCGTTGCGCAGGGCGTCGATGGAGAACCGGCTCTCGCTCGCGAAGTCCGCGTAGTCGCTGCGCGTCACGATGAGCGTGTCGGGCTGCGAGATGGTGCCGTGGATCTTGCGGACCACCTTGCCCCGCCGCTCGGCGAAGGTACGGGCGGCCTCCTCGGACACCACGGCGGCGAAACCCTGGTGCTGCTGGCGCAGAGTCTCCTCGAGGAGTTCGTCGTGGTTGGTCGTGTAGTACGTGTCGCACGGCAACTGGGTGATGAGGTTGTGCACCTCGGAATCCGCGAAGCGCTTCACCTCCATCAGTTCCTGGAGCCGGTTGACCAGCCGTCGCCGGTTGTAGCGGTTCTCGTAGTACTGCGGGATCTTTATCAGCTCGCTGGCCGGGAAGCCCCTCCCGTTGTCCGGTCTCGGCAGCCGCAGATCGCGTGCCAGCGCGCCGGCGACCTGCTGACGGTCGGGCAAACCCGCGGAAGCGGAAGCACCGGCCCCGAGAAACACGGCGCCCAGCCCCCGCTTGAAAGCGCTGACCAGATCCGTGGGTAACTCCATGTCCCCCGCCCCCTCGAAAATCGTGCCCCGGCCTCCGCCGGGGCCGTGATCAGCGATCGCACAGTCTGCGGGCGTACCACTTCGCGAGTGCCAGCGTGGTCAGCGACGGATTGGCCGCACCCTGGCGCGGAAACACCGCAGGACCGAGGACCGAGACCCGGGGCATGACCCGTACGGTGCCGTCCTCGTCGACCGCGTCCCCTCCCAGCGCGAGCGTGCCCGCCTCGTGGTCCACACTGCCCAGCGGATAGACATAAGGGAAGACCGCCCCGCCCGACACCGCCGGATCGTGCCCGAGAGCCGCCCGCAGCTGTGGCAGGAACAACGGACCGCCCTCCCGGAAATCCTCCTTGCGCAGGGAGTAGGTGAGGCGATCGATCCCGAACACCCGCTCGGCGACCTCGGCCAGTTGGACCGCCTGCCGCTCCACGATCCGGTCGTCGGCAGGCGAGATCGTCGGCTGCACCCTCAGCTCCCACTGTCCTTCAGGAGATACCCGTTCGACGCGGACCCGACTCTCCGTCGAGACCTGTTCGCCCATGGTCCACACACACATCAGCACCGTGTCCGGACGCGCTGGCTCCAGTACGTCGAAGAACAGGTACGAACGACAGGCGTCGAGCACGGGAGCGAAGCAGAACGCCCTGCCCGGCTCCGCCGGGAGCGGCATCGCGGCGCGGGGCACTGCGGCCACGAAGCCCTGGTTGACGTGGTCCGTCAGATTGTCGAACTCCCAGAAGCCCTGCCCGTGCGTCTCGGCCAGAACGCGCCCCACCAGGCGCGTGTTCTCGAAGGTCCCGCCGGCCAGCACCACTTGCTCGGCCAGCAGCACCTCGGCCGGCCCGCCGGCCCGTTCGACCGTCACCTCGACCAGCCCCCCGGAACCGGTCCGCAGATGGGTGACCGGGCAGTCGGGCAGCACGGGGTAGCGCAGGGGCTGCGGCGACGGCCCTCGCCAGTGCGTGAGCGGGGTGAACGGGACCTGCCGGACCTCTCCTCCCGGCATCCGCTCGGAACGGGCCGCCTGCGGAGTCGGTTCCACCGGGTAGCCCAACTCGCGCAGCCGCGCCAGAAGCCGGCGCTCCCGCGCGCTGCGGCAGTGCCCCATCGGGGCCTGAGCCCAGTCGGCCAGTTGCACGCCGACCTGGGCGTACAGCGACCCCTCCGGCAGCCCCTCGCCGAGCAGTTCGACGGCCAGCGCCCGGGGCCAGACCCCGGATCGCAGCACCTGTTCCTCGATGGGAACGCAGACGCCGTGCCAGTACAGCGAGCGGCCCCCGAGCCGCCTGCGCAGGCCGGAGCTGTGCACGTAGTGCGGTGGCCGCTCGCTGGACCAGGCGCGGTGGAAGTCCGGATCCTTGGTGTGCCACAGACGCAGTGACTCGTCCCGGGTCAGCAACTCCTTGTGCGCGTGGCCCCGGTCGGGACCCGCCTCCAGCACGACCACCCCGTCCGCCCCGCGGTCCGCCAGCTCGCGCGCCAGACTCAGACCGGCCAGGCCGGATCCCACCACGGCGATACGGCAACGCTCCGGGAGCCCACCTTTCGGGCCGGCCGGAACAGTTTCAGTCATCGGCTCCGCCCACCCGGCAGCCGGAGACGGCCTGACGTACCGGAACGGAGCCCCCGGGCCCAGGCCCTGTGCCGTTCATTGTGCTTTCCTCCTGGTGTCGCTGTTTTCGGACCTGCTTCACACTGGGCTCCATCGGGGCTGCGGGGCCGAGCAGTCGAGGACCTCACAGCGGGTCGGCAGCCAGAAATCGTCGAACTCGGCCGGCACGGGCCCTTCGCCGGGAAGCCGCCGCCGCTGCCGCGGTATGACCCGGCCGTTGCTCCGCACGTAGGACTGCTCCACTTCCGTGACCCGGCACAGCACCGCCGACACCTGGGCCCGCACACGCGGGTGCGCGGTCGGGATCACGGTCGAGACATTGGCGCCGGGATCAGCGGAAAGGCGCCCCAGTATGCGGCTCAGCGCGAGCACAGCCCCGGCGGTTCCCAGGGAGGTCGTCCCGGCGACGAACACGCACCACCGGGAGAGACCCAGGGCTGCGGCGAGCGGATTGCGGCATGCCAGAATCATTCCGTACGTCGGCTGCAAGACGTGGCCGAATACCGCCCCTGGGGCGTGTCGCGGCTCGCTGTCGTCGTCGGCCGCCACCACCGAGGCGATCGTGTTGCCGTACACCGGTACGCCCCCCTCGCGCTCGCGCCGCATCCCGAAGGCCAGGGGCACCGAGGACGACGGGAAGGCGAACTCCCGGTGGAGGGGTTCGAAGAGCAGGGCGTGCCAGAAGTTGGTGTCCGGCCCGCCGACGATCACCACGTCGTGCCGGGCGATCTGGACGGGGTCGGCGCAGTGCTCGGGCGTGAGAGGCGGGACGGGCTGATCGCTGCCGGCCACCAGCGCGGTGGCGAGCCGGGTGGTGAAGGTGAGGTCCCGCACGGGAAGGAGCCGCGCGGCGCTTCCGTTGCCGCCCGACAACTCCCGCTCCACCACGTACGGAGGGAGTGGTATCCCGAAATCCCGTACGTCGACGCGCAGATGGGAGCGGCTGAGCCGGTGTTCGAACAGCGGCCACAGCAGTTCCTCCGGTCGGCTCACGTCCGACAGGCCGCTGGGCACGACGATCAACGGCCGGCTGGGGGGAAGCAGGGAGCGCAGTCCCGCCAGGTACACGGGGTCGTCACAGGCGGTGGCCAGCACGGGGTCGATCGGGGCCGGTTCGGCCGTCGGCAGCGGCGGCAGCGGTGGTAAGGCGTCGAGCCTGGCGGCAGGCGTACGCCCCCGACGCAGCACGCGTCCCACGATCACATGACGCCGCCCGGGTTCGAGGAGGGCCAGGCCCGGCAGACAGACGCCGACGGCGCCGAGGGTGAGGAGCAGATAGACGTGGAGCGGCCAGGTCACCTGTGCCGCCGAGAGGAAACCGGCCAGGACCGCCACCCCGCTGATCGCGCCCACGACGGCGCGTTGCAGGTACATCCGTAAGTGCCGGCGGATCCGCTCGCCCCGGCCCATGAGGTAGCCCCGCCGAGCGAGTGCGTCGGGCTCCATCGCTGCCTCCCCCGTACCCGGACCACCACGGACTCCACCGTTGTGAACGGTCAGCGTAACTGCTGACAGACGTCCTGAGACGGCTCATGGTCGACTCCCGGGAGCGGACCCGGCGGAGCCGCCGGAACGGTCCGTTCGACGGGTCGCCCGACGGCTCGCCGTGCGCGGTGCGGACGGTGAACCAGAGTCCTCCCCCGAGGAGTTGACCACGGCAGGGCGGCGGGACGAACCGCTCCGGCGACCGGTCAGAAAGCGCCGGCGCCGGGCAGCCGGGACGCGGGGGACGCGACCAGTCCCAGTCGCTGGGCGCGCAGCACCGTGCCGACCCGGTCGCGGGTGCCGAGCTTGCGGTAGATGTTCTCCACGTGCTTGTGCACCGTGCGGGCCGAGATGCCGAGGCGCCGGCCGATGGCGTCGGCGGTCAGGGCGTCGGCGAGCAGGAGCAGCACGGTCGTCTCACGGGGCGTCAGCGCGCAGTCGGCCGCCCGCTCGTCCGGCGCTCCGGCCCGGGAGAGGGACCGCCGCCACTCCACCAGGAGTTGCCGTTGCCGCTCCACGCCGGCCAGCAGCGGCTGCGCTCGCTCGGCCATCGTCAGGTGGTCTTCGGTGAAGTCCGTACCGGAGCGGTAGACGAGGCAGCCGGTGATCGGCGCGCCACTGCCGGGCAGCGGTACGCCGAGCACGTGGTCGACATCGAGGACGTCACCGAGCAGTTGGGCCGTGGGGCTGCCCGGCCAGTCGCGGCCCACCGTCCGGTGGGCGGTGACGGGGGCCCGGTCCTCGCGGGCCGCGTAGTGCCGGGCGAACGGATAGCCCGCGCGCAGCAGACCCAGGTCCGCATCCCCGAGCCGGTCCAGCTCGGCGGCCGCGCCGTCGGGTGCCGCACCGACCGTGCCCCTGCGGGCGCTCCAGTCGTCCAGCTTGTGGACGACGGCCTCGCCGCCGCACAGGTCCGTCAGGGCGGTGCCGAGCAGCGGCCACAGCCGCCCGGGCTCCCGTTCGTGCAGCGTCGCCACGGCGACCGCCACCAGGCGTTCGTAGGCCCTGTCCAGCCCGTGTGCCACGTGTTCCTCTCCACCTGTCGACCGCTCGCCGGCCTCCCGCCCGGCGTACGTACGCAGTTGTACGCATACCCCCGCCGTCCCCCGGTGTCGCACACTTCAACCGGCGGCACCGGCATGCTCGGACGCTCGCCGGGCGGGCCGCCGGCGCGGGGGAACGGCGGCCCGTCCCGCATGTCAGCCGTCCCTCACCCGCTTCCTGCCTCAGGCACCCCAGGCCGCCGCGCACAGCGCGCGGTCGAGTACGTCGGTGTAGCGGGCCGCGGCCAGCCAGGCCCGCGCGAACCGGTCGCCGTCCGCGGGGAGCAGACGGCCGAAGACGTCGCGTGCGCGCTCTGCCGCGGCCGCGTGGAGCTCGTCCAGGAGGTCGCCCGCCGTCGCCAGCCCGTGCCGGCCCAGCCGCCGGACGTCGGCCGCCGTGTTCCCGGGCAAGGACAGGACCAGCCGCCCTCCCGAGGCCGCCTGGTGCACACGGCGGCGCAGCAGGTGCACCGGTGCCTCGTCGGTCGCGGGCGCGGTGTCCGGCGATGCGGGCGTGGCGGTGGGCAGGTCGGCGTGCTGGAGCCGGTCGAGACCGGTGTCCACGCGGGTGCCGGGGGCGGTGGGGTGCTCGGTCGCCAGCAGCAGGGCTCGGGGCTGCGGGGCCGGGACGAGCCGGGCCACGACCCGGAGCCGGCTGCCCCGGGCGGCGGCCAGCAGACGGAGGTTCTCGCGGTGGGGAAGCGCCGGGTGGTCGTGGGCCGCGGCCAGCAGCAGCGGGGCGCCTGCGCAGTCGGCGAGCAGACAGTCGCCTGCCGCCTCCCGGACCGTGCCGACGAGCGTGACTTCCAGGAAGAGCAGATCATGCGGATCACGGCCGCCCGCCAGGGCGCGGGCCACCTGTTCGGCGGCCGACGGCGCCCAGAGCCGGTCCAGGGGCTCCGCGCGCCAGTCGGCCCCGGACGCGCGGACCGCCCGTACCCCCGCGCCCGCGCCCAGCCGGCCCGTCGGGGAGACCGTCGCCCCCGACACCGCGAGGCCCGCGCGCGACAGCTCGCGGTGCGTCAGAGCCGTGTCGCCCACGCGCACGGCGCGGTCCGCCGCGCCCACCGCCCGGCCCGCCCCGCCCGGCGCGACGTCCGACACCTGGTACAGGCGGCCCTCGGCGTCGGCGGTCCAGGTGACCGCGCCCGCGTACCCGCTCGCCGTGAGCACTGGCTCGGAGAAGAGGCCGTACAGCCGCAGCGAGCCGTCCGGCCGGTACGGCTGTCGAACGGTCCCGCGCAGCTCGGTCAGTTCGGGGCCCTGCGCGTGCGGGACGCGGTGGGCCGCGGACAGGGCGTCGCGCAGCGCGCCGACGAGGTCGGCGAGGCGGTACGCGGGGTCGCCGGAGCGGGCCGCGCGCAGCGCGGTGACCACGGAGACGGCCGTGGCCGCGGCCCTGGGGAGTCCCGCGATCCGCGCGGTGTGCGCGGCGCGCAGCAACTCCGCCTGGAGCACGGCCCCGGAACCGTCCGTACCCGCTTCGAGTACGGCGGTCGCGGCGGCGTGCAGGGCGCGGGCGGCGGCGCACTGCTCGGGGGTGGCCCGTTCGGGGTCCCCCGCTGCCGCGGGTGCCGGACCGGTGTCCGGCTCGCCGGGGTCGGCCGCCGCGGCCGGGTCAGCGACCGGTGCCGCCGAGGCGGCCGCCGCCCGGTGCAGGCAGTCCGGGGCCAGCAGGCAGCCGCAGTGGATGGCGTCCGCGCCGGTCACCGTCCCTGTGGGCGCGTGGAGTTCGACGTCGGTGCCGTCGTCGTCGACGGCGATGCGCACGGTGTCGCCGTCGCGCACGGCCGGGCGGGACACCAGTTTGGCGATGCCCGCGTCGAGCCGCCTGCGCAGCCGCGGGGAGAGGGCCGCGACGAGCTCGGCGGTCACGGCCGGGGCGACCGGGGGCAGACCTTGGCTCGTCCGGTCCTCGCTCGTCCGCTCCGGGGCCGTCCGGTCCTCGTCCGTCCGGTCCTCGTTCACGCGGCTCATGCGGCTCATGCGATCTTCTCCCCTACCCAGCGGGCGAGTTCGAGCGGACTGAGGGCGGCCACCGGCATGCCCGCCGCGACCAACTGGCTCGCGACCCCGGTCGCGTACCGAGGCCGGCCGGAGTCGTCCAGGCTCGCGCACCCGAGGAGCCGGCAGCCGGCCCCGGCCAGGGCGCGGACCTCGGCGAGGAGCCCGCCGAGGGGGTAGCCCTCCTCGAAGTCGCTGACGAGCACGACGAGCGTCCGCGAGGGCACCGTGACCAGTTCGCGAGCGTGCCGCAGCCCGGCGGCGATGTGGGTGCCGCCGCCCACGCTGACCTCCAGCAGCAGCGACAGCGGGTCCTCGACATGATCGGTCAGATCGACGACCTCGGTGGAGAACGCCAGGAAGTGCGTGGACAGGGTGGGCACCCCGGCCAGCACCGAGGCCGTGATCGCCGTCCAGATCGTGGAGGCCTCCATGGAGCCCGACACGTCGGTGACGAGGATCAGCCGCCAGTCGGCGGCCTTGCGGGCCCGCGTGCGGAAGACGGGACGCTCGGGGATGACCTGGACCGTGCCGTCCGGAGCGCGCCGCGCGGTCGCCAGGTTGGCCCGCAGCGTGCGGGGCAGGTCGAGTCCGCCGCCGGGGCGGCGGCTGGGCCGTGGCAGCGCCGTGCCGTGCAGTGCGGGACGCAACCGTGTGGCCAGCTCCCGGGTCAGCGCGTCGACCAGGCGCCGGACGAGCGGGCGCAGCGCGGCCAGCCGGGCCTCGGGCAGCCCGCCCGCGTGCCGGAGCACCGAGCGCAGCAGCTCGACGGAGGGCCGTACGGTGTCCGGGTCGAGTTCCGCGAACACGTCCGGCCGGCCCGTGGCGGCGGCGGCCGCCAGCACCTCCTCGCGGATGCCCGGCCCGAAGAGCGCCGCGAGATCCTCGGACCACTCGCGTACTCCGGGATACGGCGCCTCCCGGCCCCCACCGCCGCCCGCACCGGTGAGGTCGCCCCTGCTGCCCTCGCCGCGCCCGCGGCCGTACAGCTCGTCCAATGCGGTCGCCAACGGCCGTGCGGTGGATGCCAGTTGATCGTTGCGGCGGCCGAGCACAAGACGCCAGCGGTCGGCCGGGGCGAGCCGGTGGCCCGCCTCGGCGACGGGGCCGGCCGCGGCCGGGGCGGCGGCCTGCGGCTGCCGGGGCGGTGGCAGCAGCCCCCAGGAGGCGAGGGCGTCGCGGGCCGCCAGGTCGGCCCGGGTCCAGGCGGCCAGCGCGGCGGGGTCGACGGCGCCGGTGTCGGCCAGGCGGCGTTCGTCCAGGCGCTCCTCGACGGTGGACAGGAGCCGGTCGCGGGCGGCGGGGCTCAGCGTGTCGAAACCGCCCCGCAGGGCGGGCAGCCGGTCCAGGAAGTCCCGGTCGGACAGCTCCGACACCCTGCCCAGCAGCGGCTCCAGCGTGGGCGCCGCCGACTCCAGCAACTGCCCCGCCGCCGTCAGCACCCCCGTCAGCCGCGCGGTCAGCGCCGACCGTGACTCGGGGTCGCAGGCGCCGTCCACCCAGAACGCCACCCGGTCGCCGAAGCGGGTCGGATCCTCGTGCCCGAGGAGCACGCGTACGGCTCCGGCGGCGCCGCGCATCAGCGGGGAACCGCCGGCGGCCAGCCGGGCGAGGGAGTCGGTGAGCCGGATGCCGCCCAACAGGTCGGCGCGGTGGGCGAGTTCCAGCAGGGCCTGGGCGTCGGCGGGATCCTCGGAGCCGCTGAGGCCGTCGACCTGCCGCACGGCGGCGGTGGTGAGCAGCTCGGCCACGGCCGCCGCCCGTGCCGTACGGTCCTCGTCGGCCGGCAGCCCGGGGACGTGACCGGCGCACAACCGGTCCAGCAGGGCGAGACCTGCGAGGAGTTCGGGCAGGGTCCCGGAGCCCGGCAGCACGTCGGCCGTGTCCTCCAGCCGCTCGTCCGTGAGATGCGTCAGGCCGCACTCCGCCGCCTGTTCCAGACCGCGCAGGGCCTGCGCGGCGGTGGGGCCGCCCTCGTCCCGCTCCGCGCGCCGCCGTTCCCGCAGCAGGCCCTCGGCGGCCTGGGCCGAGGTGACGCCGCGCACGCCCGCCACGGTCAGCATGGCCGCCGTGGCGGGCGTCCAGCGCACCTCCCAGCGGGACGTCAGCGCCTCGGCGCCGCCCGCCCCGGTGACCTCCTTGGGCTCCGCGTACGGCACCGCGCACACCGTCAGGCGGCGCAGCAGGAGTTCGCGGCGACGGTCCAGGTCGGAACGGAGCGGGTCGAGGCGCAGGTCGCGCGCGGTCCCGGGACCGGAGTCCGCCGGGCCGGGCAGGCCCAGCGCGGCCAGCTCCGCCTCGACCGCGGGAGCGAGCCCGCTGCGCGGTGCGTCCGGCGCCGGACGGCCGGCGCGCTTGCCGACGAGCACCTGCTCCATGGCCCGCGCGACGGCCCGCCCCCGCCCGTACGGCTCACCCTGCGCCAGCACCGTCTGCACGGCCTCCACCAGCTCCCCCCGGCCCGCCGCGGGCAGCCCGCGCAGCCGGCCCAGATCACCGGCGAGCCGCACGATCTCCCGCGCGTCGGCGGGCCCGGAAGGGTGGCCCAGCTCCCGCAGCTCGGCACACACCCGCACGGCTGCACCGGTCAGCGCGTTCTCCAGCGCGACCGGGTCACCGGCGGCCTCGAGCACCAGGTGCTGCCACTCGGGGTCCCGGATGCCCGCGGGATAGCCGGAACGCTCGTCCAGGAGGGCATAGGTGTACGGGATCAGGGAGGTCGTCCACGGCGTGGTGTTCCCGGTGCCGCCCTTCGGCGCCGGCGTCTCGCCGGCCGGTTCCAGCAGCGCCGGGGCGTGGAAGGCGCCCACCACCACGGCGGCCCGCTCCCCGTTCGCGGTGGCCGCGGCCAGGCACGACCGCATCCACCGCTCCCGCCGCAGATCCAGCTCCGGCACCCCGCCCGAGGCCGCCGCCTCCTCGCGCAGCGCCCACCCCGTCAGCAGCGCCGCCCGGCGCAGGGCCTCCGGCGGCGACCCCGGGGCGGTGGCCTCGACCAGCCGGTCCCACAGGTCGTCACCGGGGCGGCCGGTGAGACGGGAGCGGAGCGCGGTGGCCAGACCGGGGAGCCCGGAACCGCCCGGTGCCGTGACCGACCCGGTGTCCGCCTCGGCGCGTTCGGTATCCGCGCCGGCCGGCGAGTCACCGCCCCATGCCCGGTCCGCGAGCGGCAGATCCCAGGCGACGACCGGTACGCCATGACGTGCCGCCCACCGCACCGCCACCAGCTCCGGCGAGAAGTCCGCGAAGGGATAGAACGCCGGGCCGCCGCCCCCGTCGCCGGGCGCGGCGGCGAGGGCGACCGGCGCACGGGTCTCCTCGTGGGCGAGCCACGGCAGCCAGTCCTGCAGCTCGGCGGGGAGTTCGACGAGCAGGACGTCCGGCTCGGCCGCGTCGAGCAGCGCCGGCACGGCGGCGGCCAGGGACGGCGCGTGATGCCGTACGCCGAGGAGGCAGGGCGCCGCCGGGTCGGTGAGGGCCAGGACGGCCGCCTCGGGAGAAGCGTGGGCCACGGCCGTCAGCCCTCCAGCACCGTGCGCAGGTCCCACAGGGTCCGCCAGGTGGCGGAGCCCTGTTCGGCACGACGCCGGACGGGACCGTCCCAGTAGCCGCGCAGCCGGGCCGCGTCCGCCGGATCGTCCTTGCGCACCACACCGAGGAGGTGGCCCGGGAGCAGGCCGAGGACGTCACGGTCACCGGGGAAGTACGCCGCGGCCAGGCCCAGCGCGCCGGCGACGGACACGGCCTCCGCGGTGCTCATCACCGTGGACGGCCGCTCCACCTCCCAGCCCTCCGCCGACCGCCCCTCGCGCAGGTCCCGGAACGCGGTGACCAGGGCCTCCAGCACGGCGTCGTCGACCTGGAAGGGTGCCCCGGCCCGCTCCACCGACGCCCTGGCCTGGCTGCGCACCAGCGCCGTCTCCGCGTCGAGGTCCCCGATGGGGCCCACGGTCTCGAAGTTGAAGCGGCGCTTGAGCGCGGCGGACATCTCCGAGACGCCCTTGTCCCGCAGGTTGGCGGTGGCGATGAGGTTGAACCCGGGCGTCGCGTGCGCCAACGCGTCCTGGCTGCCCGCCAGTTCGGGCACGGCGATGCGCCGCTCCGACAGCAGCGACACCAGGGCGTCCTGCACCTCGGGCAGGCAGCGGGTGACCTCCTCGACCCGGGCGATCGCGCCCCGGGCCATCGCGGTGAGCACCGGCGACGGCACCAGCGCCTGCCGGCTGGGCCCCTGCGCGAGCAACAGTGCGTAGTTCCAGCCGTACTTGAGCTGGTCCTCGGTCGTGCCCGCCGTGCCCTGCACCACCAGACCGCTGGTCCCGCAGACGGCCGCCGACAGCAGCTCCGACAGCATGGACTTGGCGGTGCCGGGCTCGCCGACGAGCAGCAGGCCCCGCTCACCGGCGAGCGTGACGACACACCGCTCGACCAGCGCCCGGTCGCCGACGAACTTGCCCTCCACCACCAGCCGCCGCGGCACCTCGTCCGGCACCTCGGCGTCCTCGGGCAGCCGCAGCGCCTGACCGGCGCTGCCCATGACGAACGTGACGACGGCCCGGGGCGTGAGCCGCCACGCGGGCGGACGCGGACCGGTGTCGTACGCGGCGAGGAAGGCCAGTTCGATGGCGTACCGGTCCTCGGGCGGGACGATCTGACGGGTGGCGTCGGGAACGAGGACGGTGGTCATCGGCAGGTGCCCTTCAAGGTGGTGCGAGTGGTGGTCGGGGAAGAAGGGGTCATCGGCGCCGCCCCCTGCGCCTCTCCCGCGTGGTCAACTCCTCGTACGCCGGGGCGTCGCCCGCGCGGACCCGGTCCCAGGCACGGGCGAACAACTCCGGGACCGGCAGCGGGGGTACGGCGCGCCGCTGGTCGAGGACCGGGTACAGGCCCTCCTTCCAGATCTCCACCGGCAGCGCCGGCGACTTCGTGTCGCGCCAGCCGCAGGGCAGGAACAGGCTCCGCCCGGCGCGCGGCCGCTTGGCCTCCACGACCAGGTCGGTCGCCGCCAGCTCCGTGCGGGCCTTCTTCGTGCGGGCGGGCTTCCAGCCGGTCCAGCGCACGCAGTTGCGGTCCGTCGGATCGGGCAGCGCCAGCAACTGGAGGTACAGCGTGGCCGCGTCCTCGCCCAGGCCGTGTGCCGCGGCGACCTCGGTGACGAGCCCGGGCACGGTGACGGAGGGGTCCTGCGCGTAGCCCGAGGGGCCGTCGGCGCCTGCCCGCACGGCCCGGGCGAGTTCGTCGCCCAGGAGCGTGCGCAGCATGCGCAGGCCGTGGCCGCGCGCCTGGCCGACCAGGCCTTCGAGCAGCCCGAACACCGTGTCGTCCGGGCCGCTGAGCGCGGCCGGGCGGACCAGGACCGTCTCCGTGTCCCGGTACCAGGGGCGCAGGACGATCGCCTCGCCGACCCGGGTGAGGCCGTGCGCGTCGGCGCCGCCGGTCGCCGGGAGGCCGTAGGCCTTGCGCAGTTCGACGGCGGTCGAGCCGCCCTTCTCGGTCCACTCGACGTCCAGGTCGAGCAGCAGCTCCGGATCGCTCGTACGGCGCCGCAGGGCGGCGAGCCCCTCGGGCAGCCGGGCGCGCAACGGGTGCCCGTACGGCAGCACGTAGGCCAGCGCGGCCAGGGAGTCCACGGCGGACGCCAGATCGTGCCGGCCGGGCACCGCCTCCGGGTCCTCCCAGGCGAGGGTGCCGTCCTTGTCGGGCCGCAGCACCGTGGTGCGCGCCAGCCACGGCGTGCGCGCCGGGTTCAGCGCCTCCTCGGCGCACGAGGCGCCCGTGCCCGCGAGGTCGGCGGCCAGGTCCTCGGGCACGCGGACGAACGAGCCGAGCCGCTTCGCCCACACACGGCCCGCGGCCCGGGTGTCCGGTCCGCAGGTCCACAGGTCGGCCGGGTCCGCCGGCAGCAGCGCGCCCATCAGGGCCGTACGGTCCTCGAGGGCCAGATCGGTCACCCGCGCGCGGGCGAACTCGCACTGCCGGGGCTTGAGTCCGAGCAGCGCCAGTGCCTCCGTGTCCGGCGACTGCGGCAGGCCGGCCGTCAGCACGGTGGCCTGCATCGGGCCCAGGCTGCCGCCGGTCGCCGTCACCAGCGCCTCGGGCGCCTCGGGCCGCCAGGGTGCGGCGCCCTTGTCCCGGATCAGCCGGGCGACGGCGGCGAGGTCCTCGGCGGAGATCCCCGGAGCGTGCCGGACCTCGCTCTCCAGCACGAAATGGGCGACCGCCCCGAACGCGCCCGACGGGTCGTGGTCCAGGGCCAGCCAGTTCACCCGGCCCCGCTGCCCGTCGACGCTCTGGCAGCCGAGGATCACCACCGTACGGCCGTCGCGGCGCAGCACCTGTCCGGCCCGCTGCTGCTTGTCGTGCGGCTCGCTCAGCACGATCTCGCGCAGCCGGTCGACGGCGGACAGCAGCGGCCCCTCGGTGACGGCCTCGAACAGCAGCACCAGCGGCTCGCGTTGGGCGTCGGACAGGGCGGGCGAGGCGGCCCGGAGGGCGAGCGCCCGCAGGACGCCGAGCACGACCGGCCACACCATTCCTATCTCGGGGACGGTGTGCTCGTCGCTGAGCCAGCCGTCGCCGAGGGCGGCGATCTGCTGCCGGCCGGGCAACTGCTTGCCCTCGGCGGGCCTGCCGGACAGCACGTGGTTCACCGCCCGGATCTGGCGCAGCGTGCTCCACCGCTCCCCGTACCACCAGCCGCGCGGGCCGACGACACCCGAGAGGGCGGACTGCAGCGTGCGGTCGTCACCGTGCCGGGGGCGGTGATCGGCGAACATCTCCTCCGTCCCCTTGCGCGGCTGCGGCCGCTCCTCGGGTGGCGCCGCGAAGGCGGTGGCCGACTCGGTGACGCTCAGCGCCACCCGGACCAGGGAGGCGATGCCGGCGAGCAGCAGGCCGTCGGTGCAGCCGGGCAGGGTGAGGGCGACGGCTCCGAGCGCGACCTCGTCGGCCGGGGGGACGGCGGCCCTGGCGGCCTCGTCCGAGCCGGCGCGGACCAGCGCCTCCCGCCGTCCGGCCAGGGCCTGGGCCATGACCCGCAGCAGTTCGGCCGTCCGCTCGTCGGTCAGGGCGCGCAGCGCCGCCGAGCCCTGTTCGTCACGGGGGCGCAGCGCGTGCCAGAAGGCGAGCGGGGGCACCAGCCGGGTGCCCGCGGCGAACTCGCTGCCGCGCTCGTTGGGCGTGACCCGGCCGAGCTCGCCGCCCGACGAGGTGTCGTCGGCTGCGAACAGGCCCACCTGGCGCGTCATCTGCGCGGCGACCGGTTCGGCGCCTCCGGGCAGCCGCAGCGCCCCGAGCGGCGCCGCGGCCGCACGGCCGTGGTGCGCGGCGGGCACGGAGACGGTGCGTCCGTCGGGCGTCCCGGCGACCCTGCGGGCCTCGGCGCCCTCGCCCTCCACGCGCACCCAGCGGCCCAGCACCGTGCCGTCGGTGCCGAACGGGCTGTGTTCCAGGCCCGGTTGCAGCGGCAGCACCTCGCAGAGGGCGGGCAGCAGGGAGGCGTCCTCGCGGATGCCGGACCGCAGGAGCGCGGGCAGGGACGCGCGGCCGTGCGTGCCGGTGGCCGGGTCGTACTCCAGCCACACCGTCTCCCGGCCCTGCCTGCCCTGGCGCCAGTACGTGGTGCCGTCGCCGATCACGGCACGGCTCGGGGGCAGGACCGTGTCGCCGGGGTGCAGGGTGCGGCCGCCGGTGGCGCGGCCGCCGCCGGGCAGCGGGATCGACGGGGCGTCGGTCTCGTGACCCGACCACCAGCCGGGGATCTGCTCGCCGCCGAGCTCGAACACCTCGGCGGGGCGGGCCGACCAGTAGCCGTGCTGCTTGCTGCCCTGCCGCCACACCACCAGCAGCTCGCCGTCCACGTACCGGAAGCGGGGGCGCTGCCAGCGGTCCGGCTCCTGGGGCAGGCGCAGGTCGTGCTCCAGCAGCACCTGGTCCGGGCCGACCACCACCGCCTTGTGCCGGCGTGCCAGGATCAGCGCGGGCCAGGCCTCGTGGATCGTCAGCGTGTTGTCCTCGCCCTTCCTCGTCTCGGCGTCGAGGAGCGCCAGCGCCTCGTCCAGGGCGGGCCAGCCGAGCTCGTCCATGATCCCGGCGCGCAGGGTGCGGCCGAGCAGCGGCGGGACCTCGTGGCCGGCGATGCGGGCGACGGCGTCCGGGTTGGCCCGGCGGGCGACGGCCCGGAAGGGGCGCAGCCTGGCGAGCGCGGTACGGGCGGAGGGCAGGCCCACCGCACGGGTGAAGTCCTCGGCGGCCTCGTCGAGCCATTCGCGCAGCACGCCGGAGAGGACGGGGTGGTCGGCCATGGCCTCGAGCGGATCGGCACCCAGTCTGCCTGAAATATCCGTGTCGACGGCCTGGTGCAGCCGGCGCCTCAGACGCGGGTCGGCCGCGACGGCCACCAGGTCGCGCCGGCCGGCCCGGGTGTCCTTCAGCCAGTCGGCGAGCGGCAGGTACACGTTCACCTCCGCACCCGGCACCGCGAGCGGGACGTCCTGGGCCGCGCACAGGTCCAGCAGATCGAGGTCGGCGCCGGCGTGCCAGCGGCCGGTGAACAGGTCCACGGGCCGGCCCGCGGCCCTCAGGGGCGCGGCCATCCGCTCGACGAGCGCCAGCGTGGCGGGCGAACGCCGCGAGTAGGACCCGCCGTGCTTCCGGAAGGACGCCCACCGGCTCAGCCAGTCCGCGGGATCGACGCCGTGCTCCTCGGCCGCCTCCGCGTCGGTCAGCAGCCGCTCGGCCCCGCACTCCGCGAGCACCGTCAGCCAGAACTCGTCGTCCTCGACGCCCCGGCCCAGCCCGGCCGGCATGATCTCCAGCAGGCGGGCACGGACGGCCGGCTGCCGCTCGGCCAGGACCGCCAGGAGCGAGCGGTAGGAGTTCCAGAAGGACGCGGGCGCCCGGACGGCGGCGGGAGAGGTGATCAGGTCGGCGACCAGGGCGCACTCCTCCGTCTCCCGGTCGAGTCCCGCCGCCTTGATCAGCCCGCGGGCGTCCTGCGGCAGCGAGGCGTACGGCGGCATGCCGGCCGCGCAGCGCTCCACGGTCAGCTGCCTGAACTGCGCCCACGCGGCGGCCGGGTCGAGGCGCCGGGCCAGGTCCTTCACGTGTTCCTTGAGGGCCTTGACGGTCAGTGCGCCGGCGAAGGCGAACTCCAGGAACACCGCCCGCTGCCGCTCCTCGTCCACGGTGAGCGCGTGCACCCGCTCGGCCTCGCGGGCCTTGCCGAAGAAGGCGGCCGCGTACGTGGTGTTCTCGTGCTGCAGGAAGACCCGCGCGGCCTGCTCGTAGAAGGTCGGCAGGAAGTGCGGCACGGCCCGGCCGAGCCGCTCGCCGAGGGCCTCGAAGCCCTCCTTGGCGTTGCCCGGGCGGGACTTGGCCTGACGGGCGAGCCGCTCGACGTCCTTGACCAGGGCGAGCGCGTGGTGCCCGTTCGCGGGGTCGTTCACCAGCGCCCAGGCCGGGAAGCCGAGGGTCTCCTTGCGTACCTGCCCGACCTCGGGCGTCTCCGGCTCCCGGGCGAGGCCCAGGAACTCCAGCGCCAGGTCCTCGGCCTCGCCGAGGGTGCCCGGCACCAGGCGCACGACCCTCCGGTCCGCCAGGGCGGGGTGGGTGTAGCTGCGGACGGTGAGGGAGTCGGCGTCCTCCCGGGTGGTGCTGCCCGGGGGCAGTACGGCGCCGGCATCCAGGAGCGCGGCAGCGGTCGTCTCGTCGTACGTGCTCATGCCGCCTGCTCCTCGTCCTCGATGTCCCGCCCGGCGTACAGCGCGGCCGCCATGCGCATGCCCTCCGACCAGGCGACCGGACCGACCTGACCGAGCTTCAGCGCGCGCCCGGCGGGGTCGGTCCACACCAGCGGGCCGGTCTCGGTCTCCTCGTATCCGTCGTAGTCGCCCACCCACACGCGGGCCTCGATGCCGCGGCCGTCCTCCAGGACGGAGCACACGGCGTGCCCGCCGCGCACGCGGTAGCCGAGCTGGGCCGCCCTGCCGTGCAGGAAGCGCAGCTCCTTGTAGGAGCCGCCCGCGTACTCCTCCACCTGGGTGCCGTCGGTGTCCAGGCCGGCCGGGCGCCGCCAGACCTCGCGGAAGAGCTGCCGGGCGCGCTGCTCGACACCCAGCTCGACCGCGAACTCCCGCAGTTCCTCCAGGTCGTCCAGGAGGACCGGGTGCGGGACGCGGACCAGGGCGGGGGTGATACGTACGGTGTCGCCGTCCAGGTCGACCAGGCCGAGGCCGCGCTCGGGATCCGCGTCCCGCAGGAAGCCGGCCACCCGGCCGTCCTCGCCGGTGACGACCAGGTCGCGCAGGGCCGCCTGCCAGGCGGGGTCCGGCCAGACCCGGGCGACGACGGCGAACGGCGCCGGCAGCGAGCGGACCATCCACCGCTCGGCGTCGGCCAGGCACTGCCGCTCGTGCCGCTCCAGCCACTCGGCGAGCTGCCGCAGGCCCATGACCGCCGGATCGTCGGTGAGCTTGGCGGGTACGGACTTCAGCCGTCGCCCGGCCGCGTTGCGGCACACCACCTTCCCGCCGTCGAGGGCGACCTCGTAGTCGCCGGCCGACACCCACCCCATACGTGCCTCCCCGCACCGCAGTGATCAAGTGACGGGAACTGTAGGACAGGCCACTGACAACGCCTGCCGGCACCCGGAGGGAACGGCACCCCCACGAACCGGCCACCGGGGTCCGTGCGCGAGCCGAGGAGGACCTGAGAACGCCGGAGCCGTGCGCGGCGCGCGGGACACGGTGTCCTCCGGAGTGTCGGCCTTGCCCGGACGCGGTCGCCGATGCTGTCCGGACGCCCGCCGTGCAGAAGCTGTGAACCAGCTGCCGGGGGCGCGCGGGCATGATGTGCGAGTGCTGCGAGTTGACCTTCACGAAACCTTTTCGGGGCCTGGCCGGAAGACGCCTTGTTGCGTCAACTCCCAACGCAACAAGGTGGGTTGAGCACTTGAGCATCAGGAGTCGCAAGCGCACTGCTTGACCCGGACATCCGACCGTCCGGGCGCCGACGGGGGAACTGATGCGGTGCGCCGAGCCGCTGTCGTCCAGTCATGCGGGGCCGTTTGGCGCACCGATTTGGAACATGTCCCTCCGCTGTCTGTCTCTTGGTGCCTTCGTCCGGTGCCCGCAGACAGGGACAGGAGGGGGAAAGCCGATGAGCGCGGTGAGCGCCGCCAAGCCGACGTATCCCGGCGTCTACGTCGAAGAGCTTCCCAGCAGTACCCGCACCATCTCGACCCTGACCACGTCGGTGACCGCATTCGTGGGTCACACCCGGCGCGGTCCGCTCAATGAGCCGGTACGCGTCACCAGCTTCGCGGAGTTCGAGCGCCGTTTCGGCGGTCTGAGCGCGCGCAGCGCCGTCGGCTACGCGGTCCACCAGTTCTTCGGCAACGGCGGCACCGTCGCCGTCGTCGTCCGCGTCACCAAGGCCGGCAGCGGCAAGGCCGCCCGCGTCACCCTCAAGTCCACCGAGGGGCACAGCGACAGCGCCGTCCTGGAGGTGCACGCCAAGGAGCCGGGGCTGTGGGGCAACGGCCTGCGCGTGGCCGTCGACCAGGACACGCCCTGCCCCGACGACACCTTCAACCTGCGGGTCTACGACGCCCGGGGCGAGGCCCGCGAGAGCTTCACCGGCCTGTCCGCCGACCCCTCCGACGATCGCTTCGCGCAGACCGTGATCAACGCGGGCTCGCGGCTGATCCGCGTCGAGGTGGTCGGCGAGGGCCGCCCCGACCCCTCCGGCACCGTCTCCAAGCCGTTCGGGCACGACCTGCCCGACCTCGCCGTCGACCTGACGGTGAAGATCGGCGACGTGGAGCGGGAGTTCACGCTCTACGACCCCGACTGCGACGGCGAGGTCCCCGCGTCCGTGGCCGAGCTGGCGCTGCTGCTCGAACGCAAGCTGCGCGCCCTGCCCGACGCGCCGGGCAGGCACTCCTTCGCGGGCGCCGAGGTGACCCCCTTCGGCCGCCGCCTGCAGGTGGTCGCGGGCTCCACCGACCCCGAGGACGTCGTCCGCTTCGTCGGCGAGTGCGCCAACGACCTGGGCCTCGAGGCCTCCGTCAACCCGCCCGTCTTCCCGCTGGAGGGCGGCGAGGACGGCGAGGCGCCCGGACCGCGCGACCTCATCGGTTCCGAGGCCGACAAGACCGGCATCCAGGCCCTGCGCCAGGTCGCCGACGTCAACCTCCTCGTCCTGCCCGAACTCGCCGGGTACGAGAAGACCGAGGACGCGATCACGGTCGTGTCGGCTGCCCAGCGCCTGTGCCAGGAGCGGCGGATCTTCCTGCTCGTCGACGCGCCCGGCACCTGGGTGAGCGTCGACGCGGCACGCGCCGGCATCGCCGCCTTCGACGCCGTACGCGGCAACCACGCGGCGCTGTACTTCCCGCACCTGCAGCTCACCGACCCGCTGACCGGGCGGCTGCGCTCCTTCCCGCCCTCCGGCGCGGTCGCGGGAGTCATCGCGCGCACCGACTCCGAGCGCGGTGTGTGGAAGGCACCGGCCGGCACCGAGGCGCGCCTGGCGGGCGTCCACTCGCTCACCGTCAGCCTTACCGACCGCGAGACCGGGCTGCTCAACCCGCTCGGCGTCAACTGCCTGCGCAGCTTCCCGCTGACCGGTGCGACGGTGTGGGGCGCGCGCACCCTGGAGGGCGCCGACGCGCTCGACAGCGAGTGGAAGTACGTCCCGGTGCGGCGGCTCGCCCTGCACGTCGAGGAGAGCCTCCAACGCGGCCTGCAGTGGGTGGTGTTCGAACCCAACGACGAGAACCTGTGGCAGCAGATCCGGCTCGCCGCCTCCTCGTACCTGCACACCCTCTTCCGGCAGGGCGCCTTCAAGGGCGGCACCCCGCGCGAGGCCTATTTCGTCAAGTGCGACAGCGACACCACGACCGACGAGGACGTCGCCAACGGGATCGTGAACGTCCTGGTCGGCATCGCACCGGTCCGCCCGGCGGAGTTCGTGATCGTCAAAATCCAGCAGACGTCCGGGCAGTTCGAGCTCTAGGGAATCCCGAGGACACTTTCGATGGCAGAGTTCACCGTCAACGCCCATCGTTTCGACCCCTACAAGAACTTCAAGTTCCTGGTCCTGTGGGACGGTCGGACGGTCGCCGGCATCAGCAAGATCAGTCCGCTGAAGCGGACCACCGAGGTCGTCAAGCACCGGCACGGCGGCGACCCGTCCTCGCCGCGCAAGTCGCCCGGCCGCTCCGAGTTCGAGGGCGTCACACTGGAGCGCGGGGTCACCCACGATCCCGAGTTCGACCGCTGGGCCAACAAGGTCTGGCAGGTCGGCGCCGGACTCGGCTCCGAGGTGTCCCTCGCCGACTTCCGCAAGGACATCGTGATCCAGGTCCTCAACGAGGCCGGCCAGGTCGCCGTCTCGCACAAGCTCTACCGGACCTGGCCCAGCGAGTACCAGGTCCTCGGCGAACTGGACGCCAACGCCAACGCGGTGGCCATCCAGTCGCTGAAGCTCGAGTGCGAGGGCTGGGAGCGGGACTACGAGGTCCCCGAGCCCGAGGAGCCCTCCTTCCTCAACCCGGCGTGATGTGGCAGTGAGTTGAGGAAGCCGGGGGGAACACATGGCGATCACCGGGGCGGCCGGGCTGCTGGCCACCTGGGAGGAGGGGCTCGCCGAGGCGGATGCCGGGCGCGCCCTGCTGCTGCACCGCACGGCGCGTCCGGACCTCGACGCCGCCGCGCTGCCGGCGGTGCCGGTGGGCGAGCGCGAGTCCGACCTGTTCGCCCTGCGCCGCGCCCTGTTCGGGGAGCGGATGCAGGTGCGGCTGGAGTGCCGTGCGTGCGGCGCGGACATGGAGTTCGAACTGGACGCCGGGGAGTTGGCCCGGTCGCTGGACGGCCCCGGGGAACCGGTCCTGCGGCTGGCGGAGGGCGGCTGGGACATCGTGTTCCGGCTGCCCGCCGCCGGCGATCTGACGACCGCGGCCCGAGCCGCGGACCCACGCACCGCCCTGATCGCCCGCTGCCTGGTCTCGGCGGTGCGGGACGGGACGGCGCAGACCGCCGAAGCCCTGCCGGCCCCGGTGCGGCGGCGGATCGCCGAGGCCGTCGAGGCCGCCGACCCGGGCGCCGACGTGACGCTCGACGTCGGCTGCCCCGAGTGCGGTACGGCGACCCGGGCGGACCTCGACATCGCCTCCTACCTGTGGACCGAACTGGACGCCTGGGCCAGGGACCTGCTGCTCGACGTCCACCTGCTCGCCACCGCGTACGGCTGGAGCGAGCCGGAGATCCTGGCGCTCAGCCCGCTGCGGCGCCGCTACTACCTGGAGCTGTGTGCGGATGTCTGACGCCTCCTCCCGGGCGCCCGAGGCGGAGCCCGACTTCCTCGACCGGCTGATCGCCCGGCACGCGCTCCCGGGACCGGACGGCGTCCGGGTACGGCCGCGGCTGCCCGGTCCGTTCGAGCGCGTCGAGGCGGTCCGGGCCCGCACCACGGACCCGGGCGCCACGGACTCCGTGCTCCGTCCCTCTGCCGCGCCCTCGCCCGTACCGGACCGCGACGTGCCCCGGCCGGCCGGCATGGAGGTCCGACGGCACACGGAACGGGAGCGGACCGTCGTCCGCGCCGAGCCCGCCCCCGCCGAGCCGGAGGCGCGCCCCGCCCGGCCCGCGCTGCCCGAGGCGCCCCTGCTGCGCCCCGCCGCGCTGCCGGTGCCCAGGCCGCTCCCGGTGCCCCGGACCGGTCCGCGGGCCTCCGGGCGGGGAGGCCCGGAGCAGCGCCCGGACCGGGCCACGGCGTCCCTGCCCTCCCCACCGGGCACGGACGCCGTGGCCCCCACCGTCGTCTCCGCGGCACCGCGCCCCAGTGCCGCGGACACGACGGCGGCCCGCGAGGCCGTACGACAGGCCGCCGCACGCCGGCCGGGACGGGCGCCCGAGCAGGTCGTCCAGGTGCAGATCGGCCGGCTCGAGGTGACGGCCGGGCAGTCGCCGTCGGGGAACGGGGGCCGCCGGTCCGCGCGGCCCGCCGAGCGGCCGGGAGCGGCCCTCAGCCTGGCCGACTACCTGGCACGGGGGCGCGAGTGAGCCGCGCGGCAGTGACAGCGGCGGGAGAGGCAACAGCAGAGGAAACGGGGAACTGACGTCATGAGCAACGCACTCGCCATCGCCCATGTCAGCCAGGCCCTCGCCCTGCTGATCGAGTCCCACCTGCAGCCGGAGATCGACATGGCCGTCAAGGTGGAGCCGCGCAAGCCGCCCACCGAGCCACCGGCCGACCCCACCATCTCGGTCTTCCTCTACCAGGTCACGCCCAACGCCTCCCAGCGCAACAACGACCTGCCGACCCGCGCGCCCGACGGCACACTGGTGCGCCGGGCCGCCGCGGCCCTCGACCTCAACTACGTGATCAGCGCGTACGGCGACGAGACCGAACTGGTCGCGCAGCGGCTCATCGGCTCGGTGGTGCGCACCCTGCACGAGACACCGGTCCTGCCCAAGGACGTCATCGAACTCGCGGGGGAGCGCCCCTACTTGGCGGGCAGCAACCTCGCCGAGGCCGCCCAGCGGGTGCGGTTCACGCCGACGGTCATGGACGTCGACGAGACGTCGAAGCTGTGGGGGATGCTCTACCAGACCCCGTACACGCTGTCGGTGGCCTACCAGGCCTCCCTCGTCTTCATCGACGGTCGCGAGACGCCGGTGCCGGCCAAGCCCGTCGAACGTCCCGAGGTACGGGTGCTGCCGTTCGGAGCGCCGGGCGCGCCCGTCCCACCGGCGGCCGGGCCGCGTCGTGACGAACCGTCGGGCGACACGGCCGTCCGGGACGGCGCGGAGAAGGAGCCGGCCGATGAGCCCGCTTCCGTGAAGCCCGCGCGGACGGCGCCCGCGAAGGCCGTCGCCAGGAGCGCGGCCAAGACAACCGCCCGCACCCGCAAAGCGGCCCAGCCGGCCAGGGCCGCGAAGAAGGCACCGAAGAGCGCGCGGCCCGCCGAGGGGACCGGCTCCGGCTCCGGTTCCGGAGCGGGGACGGGCGGCGACGAGGGCGCGGGGAACTGAGGCGACGTGGAGCCTACGGGGGCAGGTGAGGACATGGGGACGTACGAGCCGGCGGCGGCGACGGCGGCGGCGGGCGGCGGCGGCACGACGCTGACCGCCGAGATCCGGCGCGTCCTCGCCCGCGTCGACGCCCACGCGGCCCGCGCCGAGTCGCGGGCCGACGACGCCGGGGAGCGGACCGGCGAGACCCACACCGGTGCCGCCGTCGTGCCCGTACCGGGGACCACCACCCCTCTCGACGCACTCGTCGCCTGCTTCGGCCTGACCCCCTTCGAGCGCGACCTGGTGCTCCTCACCGCCGCCGACGAGCTGGACCCCACGACCGCCGCCCGGTGCGCCGCGGCCGCAGGGGATCCGCAGCGGGCGTACCCCACCTTCTCGCTCGCGCTGGCCGCGCTGGACGGGCCGCACTGGAGCGCGCTCACCCCCGTGGCGCCGCTCAGGCGCTGGCGGATCGTGGAACTGGAGGACGAGACCCGGCTGACCGTCTCGCGGCTCCGGCTGGACGAGCGCATCCTGCACTTCCTGCTGGACTCGCCCTACCTGGACGCCCGGCTGCACGGCCGGTTGCGCCGCACCCCGGCACCGGACGCGCTGCCGCCCCCGTACGACCTGGCCGCGACCCGGCTCGCCGAGGGCTGGACGCCGGACGGCCGCGACCCCGACGCGCCGCCCCTGGTCGAGGTGACCGGCGGCGACCTGCGCGGCCGGGCCGGCATCGCCGCGGCCGCCGCCGCCCGCTGCGGGCTGGGGCTGTACGCGATGAGCGCCGAGGACGTGCCGGCCGACCCGGTCGAACGCGACCGGCTGGCCCGGCTGTGGCAGCGGGAGGCGATCCTGCTGCCGGCCGCGCTGCTGGTGGAGGCCGGCGAACTGGACCGCGACCAGCGGGCGGCGACCGAGGCGTTCCTGGCCGGGGCCGCCGTACCCGTCGTGGTGTCGAGCGAGGATCCGCTGCGCACCGAGCGCGCACACGGCCTACGAGTGGCCGTGCCCCGTCTGGACGACGACGAGCAACTCGCGCTCTGGGCAACCGCCTTCGAGGAGTTCACCGACCTTACCGACGTCGAACTGCGCTCCCTCGTCGCGCAGTTCCAGCTTCCGCCGCACGTCGTGCGGGCCGCGGCCGCCGCCGTACGCCGCCGGCTGCCCCACGAGGACGAGCCCGCCGCCGTGCTCGCCTGGCGGGCCGGTCTGGACGAGGCCCGGATCGGCATGGACGAACTGGGCCGCCGGATCGAGCCGCGGGCCGGCTGGGACGACCTCGTGCTGCACGAACGGCAGACGGGTGTGCTGCGGGAGATCGTCGCCCATGTGCGGCAGCGGCCGACCGTGCACCAGGAGTGGGGCTTCGCTGCGACCCTGCGCCGCGGTCTCGGTGTCACCGCCCTGTTCGCGGGCGGCTCCGGCACCGGCAAGACGCTCGCCGCCGAGGTCATGGCGAAGGAGCTGGGCCTCGACCTGTTCGTCGTCGACCTCTCCCAGGTGGTCAGCAAGTACATCGGCGAGACCGAGAAGAACCTCCGCAGGGTCTTCGACGCCGCCGAACGCGGCGGTGCGCTGCTGCTGTTCGACGAGGCCGACGCCCTGTTCGGCAAGCGCAGCGAGGTCAAGGACAGCCACGACCGGTACGCCAACCTCGAGGTGAGCTATCTGCTCATGCGCATGGAGGCGTACCGGGGACTCGCCATCCTCACCACCAACATGAAGCAGGCCCTCGACACGGCCTTCCTGCGCCGCATCCGCTTCGTGGTCGACTTCCCCTTCCCGGCCGAGCACGAACGCGCCGAGATCTGGCGCCGCGTGCTGCCTCCGCAGGCCCCCGTCAAGGACATCGACCCCGCCCTGCTGGCCCGGCTCACCGTCGCCGGCGGCTCGATCCGCAACATCGCCCTGTCCGGGGCGTTCCTCGCCGCCGAGGAGGGCGATCGGCTGCAGATGCGGCACATGCTCGCGGCCGCCCGCACCGAATACCTCAAGCTGGAGCGCTCGCTGACGCCCACGGAGGTCCGCGGATGGGTGTGACCAGGCGGCCGGCGGCGATCCGGGTGGAGGTCGGCGAACTAGTACTCGACGGCTTCGCCGCCGACCCGGCCCGTGTGTCGGCCGCGTTCGAACGCGAACTGACCCGGCTGGTACGGCTGCACGGCGTCCCCCTCGCCGCGAACGGCGCCCTGACGGTCGACGCCCTGACGGGCCTCGCGCCCCTGCCCGCGGGCCTGACCGCACGTCGGCTCGGCCAGGAGCTGGCCCGCGCGGTGCACGAGGGGCTCAGCGGCCACGGGGAGGTGACGCCGTGAGTTCCCAAGCACAGCAGGCGAATTCCGACCAGACCTCCGAGCAACGCCGGCGCAGGCGCAAGGAGCGGGCCGCCAAGTCCCGCGCCCCCGAGCCGAAGAACATCGTCAGCGGGGCCGGACAGCCTCTCGATCCCGGCGTACGGCGCGAACTGGAGGAGCAGCTCGGTCACGACCTGAGCCGGGTACGCCTGCACACCGGCCGCGACGCCGCCCGGCTCACCGAGCTGCTCGGCGCGGACGCCGTCGCCGTCGGCCAGGACATCCTCTTCCGCGAGGGCGCCTTCAAGCCCGGCACGGACGAGGGCCGCCGCCTCCTCGCCCACGAACTGCTGCACACCGTCCAGAACCCGCACGGCCTGGGCACCCTGCGCGCGGGCCGCGAGCCCGGCGCGGTGAGTCTGCCCCAGCAGGCGATCGAGCGGGAGGCCGAATCGGCCGCCCGGAGTCTCGTACGGCCGGAGCGGGAGGAGCCCGCTGCCGCGGTGGAGGAGGGGCAGTCCACTCCCGGCTGGCTGCGGTACGCGACCGTCGACGCGGACCGGATGCGCACCGAGGCCGTCGACCCGGCCGGGCTCGTGGACCGCCTCGCGGGCGGCGTGCTGCGCTCCCTGCGCGGCGACCCGGCCGACCTCTCCGGCCGGGTGCGCATGCAACTCGCCAGAATGTCACCGCAGTTGCAGGACTCCGTACTCGACCGGCTCGAAGTGCGCCTGCTCACCCCGGAGTTCGACCGGCTCCTGGAACTCGCCGAACAGGCCGACGAGCGGGCGCCCGAACTCCAGCCCACCCGGGCACCCGAGGCCGAACCCGACCTGTTCGAGCTGCTCGGCGTCGAACGCGTCCACTGGCAGCACGAGCGGGACGGCGACCGGGGCGCGCAGGACCGGAAGGCCGCCGACGCGCGCGAGGAACGGCGGGACGCCCGGGACCGGGACGAGAAGTACGGCAGCGACCGCAGCCGGGCGAGCGCGGACGCCGCCGTCGAGGACCAGGAAGCCGCTCGGCGCACCGAGCAGGAGGACGAGCGCAACAACTCCCGCCGGCAGACGCGGGAGGAACAGCGGCAGGAGGACGAGCAGCAGTCCGCCGACCGTGCCCGGGTGGACGAGGCCGCCGACGAACGCGCACAGGCTCGGCAGGACGGCACCGAACAGGCCAAGGAGGAACGCAAGGCCCAGCGCGACCGGGAGGAACAGGACCCCGCACAGGCGAACGCGCCCGGCTCCGACCGGCGCAGCCGCCAGGAGCGGGCGACCCAGCCGGCCGCGGGGGCCAAGCGGGAGGAACTCGACCCGAAGGCCAAGGGCCGGCCCGGGCCCGTCCGGCCCGAGAAGGTCGACGAGCGGGCCGAACAGCCGGACAGCGCACTGTCCGAGCACGGGCTGAACGAGAAGGACGAGGAGGAGGGGCAGCTCCGGGAGGAGGAGCGGCCGCTGGGCCTGGAGGCCGGCGCGGACGGCGAGGTCGACGGGCACGAGGAGCAGTCCGGCGGGGCCGGCGCCGGTCGTCGGCAGCTCGTGATCAAGCCCGAGGACCATCTCCCGGAGACGGACCTCGACCTGTCCGCCGTACCGACCGCGGACAGGCTCGCCCCAGGCGCGGCCGAGCCCTCCGTGCCCTCCTTCCCCACCCCTCCGCCGACCCGCGCCGAGCGGATCGAACAGGAACGCGAGAAGCAGGAGCAGGAGGAGGACGAGGCCGAGCCGGGCCCGGACGCGAAGGCGCCGGGGCAGGACGAGGGGCCCGTCGAGGGGGAGGCCCCCCAGCCCGAGGGCGGTCCCGTCGCCCAGGCCGGCGAGCGCGACGAGAAGGACCTGCAGCCGGACAAGCCCACCGACCAGGAGGTCGGGCCCGACCCGGAGACCACCGACAAGGAGAGCCAGGAGCCGGAGCCCGAACGGCCCACGTCCGAGGAGGACGAGGGGGACGCCGCCGACAGCCGCCAGGAGCAGCGGGAGGGGCAGGACCGTACGCTGCAGGAGGCGGGCCCGCAGGCGCCGGCCGCCGCACCGGCTCCCTCGGCGGCCACCGCCGACCTCGCCCGTCCCGCGGGCGCGCAGACCCCTCGTACGCCCGTCGAGGACCACAACCCCTCGCCCGCCGTACGCCGTGACGCCGAACCGCCCAAACCGCAACGGGAGGCGCCGGCCGCCAAGAGCGCCGTACCCAGGGAGACCGGGCCCGGCGCGACACCGCGCGGCGGCCGGGTCGGGGAGAGCGAACGGGTCGGGCCGACCACCGGTGCCGGGCCCGGCGCGGCACCGTCCGCGGCACAGGCGGCGGTCGGCCCGGTCGCCGAGCAGACCGACAACCCCGGCCGGCTGGGCGCGCCCGCGGGAGCGCGGCCCCAGCCCGAGGCGTCCCTGGAGAAGGACGGCGGCGGCTGCGCGCCGCCCGAGCCCGCGCCGGAGAAGGACGACGGCGCGAAGGGCGGTTGCGGTGGCGGTGGGGGCGCCGCCGCCGAGGACAAGGAGAAGCAGGAGGAACCGCCGGACGTCTCCGGGCAGGACCCCAAGGCGGCGGTGCGGACCGTCAGCAGGCTGGCGCCCGACCAGGCGTCCGTCGCCATGCCCGGTGTGGGACGGGCCGTGGACAGGAAGGTGGGCGAGGAACAGCAGCGCCTCGCCGCCGCCCCGCCGACCCGGGAGCGTCCCTCCGGGGCGCCGCAGACGCGCTCGGCGCCGCCCGCGGCGGCAGCACCCGCGGCGCAGGTCACCGGCGGTGTCGAGAGGCTCGGACCGGAAGAGCAGGGCGACAAGCAGCAGGCCAGGGGCAGCGACAAGGCCCAGGGCCGCAACCCCGCGGACGACGTCGCCCCACCGCCGCCTCCGGTTGCCGCCGAACTCTCCGCCGACGAGGCGAAGAGCGTCGAGGCGGCGGCCGACGCCGTGCCGACCGTCGACCCGGCGCTGCAGAACAAGACGGTCGGACCCGCGCCGAAGATCAGGCTCGAGGGTGCCAGCGACCCCAAGCGCACGGACGACCAGGCCAAGGCGCTCAAGGACAAGCAGAACGACGTCCACCGCGTCGGCCGCGAGGACGCGGCCAAGCCGATGGGCGAGGACCAGGTCTTCCCGAACGCGCCCCGGGAGCGGCTCGTCGGCAAGGCGGCCGCCGGTGGGGGCGGCAAGGGCGGTGAGCTGCAGGCCGGACCCTCGCCCAAGGCCGGTGTGGGCGCGGTCGCCAAGCAGGAGAAGGGCACCGAGATCGACGCCGCGGCGGGCCGGGCCCAGGGGGACCTGACCGCCAAGGAGAAGGAGCACCAGCAGGGCGAACAACGGGCCAAGCAGGACAAGCAGAACGAGATCGACCGCGAGGTCACCCGCAACACCGAGCAGCAGACCGCCGAACGCGGCCGGGTGGCCGGCGAGGTCCAGCGGCAGCGCGAGCAGTGGCGGACCGAGCAGGACACGAAGATCGAGGACGCGGACACCAAGTCCGAGCAGGAGCACACCTCCCGCAACAAGGAGATCGTCAAGGCCCGCGACGACAAGGACAAGGAGATCGAGGGCCGCAAGGACCAGGACAACCGGAAGATCGACGCCGAGCGGGAGAAGTCGCAGCGCGAGGCGGAGAAGAAGAAGGAGGAGAAGAAGCCCTCCGGCGGCTTCTTCGGCTGGCTCGCCGACAAGGTCAAGGGGTTCTTCAGCGCCCTGCTCGAAGCGGTCACCGCGGTGTTCGAGGCCGCCCGCAAGGCCGTCAACGGCATCATCGACACCTTCAAGGAGTGGGCCGACAAGGCCATCGACTTCGTACGCGACCTGGCGATCAAGGCGATCAACCTGCTCGCGGACGCGCTGATCGCGATCGGGGACGTGCTGCTCGCCGCGTTCCCGGAACTGCGGGACCGCTTCCGCAGGGCGATCGAGGGCCTGCGCGACCGGGCGATCGCGACCGTCAACAGGCTGGCGGACGACCTGAAGAAGGGCGTCAACGCCCTCCTCGACGCCCTGGCCGCCGGCCTGAACAAACTCCTCGACGTCCTGGAGGCGGGCCTCAAGGCCGTCATCCAGGCCTACCGGTCGATCATCCTCGGCGCGATCAAGTTCGCGCAGGCCGCGATCGAGGCGCTCGGCAAGTTCGCCGCGCTCGTCGCCGACATCGCGCCCGACCCGGGCGGCTGGCTGTCCAAGGCGGGCAGCTCGGCGAAGGCCGGCATCACCGACCATCTCTGGGGCGCCATCAAGGTCGCGGTGAAGCAGTGGTTCGACACCAAGGTCGAGGGCATCCTCGGTCTCGGCAAGGCCATCATCGACGTGCTGGTCAAGGGGTGCGTGTCCATCAAGCAGATGGGCAGGATGGCGTGGGACGCGATCGTCGCCTCGCTGCCGATGATGATCGCCACGCTGGTCATCGAGAAGGTCGTCTCGATGCTGGTCCCCGCGGCGGGCGCGATCCTCACCATCGTCCAGGGCCTGATGGCGGCCTGGCAGAGCCTCAGTTCCATCCTCTCCGCGTTCTCCAAGTTCTGGGCGTACCTGAAGGCGGTCAAGGCGGGCCCCGCGGCGTGCCTCTTCGCCGAGGCGGTCGCGGCGGGCGTCGTGGCCCTCCTCGACCTCATCACCAACTTCCTGCTGGCCCGCCTCTCCTCCGCCGCGAAGGGCGTCGGCAAGCGCCTGAAGGCCATGGCCCAGAAGATCACCGAGGGCCTGAAGAAGCTGGGGCGCGGGGCACGGAAGGCGGCGGGCGAGGCGGTCAACAAGGCACGGGGGGCGCTGCGGAACGCGCGCGAGCGACTGGGCGCGCCGGCGAGGGCGGAGCGGCCGGAGGGAAGGCCGACCCCGGACCCCAAGTCACCCCCGAAGCCGAAGGACCACGCGACCCCGAAGTCACCGGCGAAGCCGGAGCCGACGCGAGCGGAGCAGGACCGGACACCGGAACGCCCCTCGGAGAGGCAACCTTCCGAGAAGCGACCCTCGGAGCAGGAATCCGCACCCCGCACGCCCTCCAAGAAGAACAAGGAGATCGAGGGCCCGAAGCCCGCCAAGCAGAGGAAGCCCAAGTCCGCGGCGGGCAGGGCGCTCTCCCGGGCCAAGGGCGCGGTCAAGTCGGCCCTGACGAAGGTCCGCAACGCGGGGCGGACCCTCGGCCGGAAACTGAAGAACTCCAAGCTGGGCAAGTCCCTGAAGAATGGCGCCTCCAAGCTGCGCGACTGGTTCAAGAAGAAGCGCGACCGACTGCGCGATGACAAGCGACGGCAGGCGGAGCAGAAGAGGCGGGAGCAGGACCGGCGCCGCAAGGACGAGAAGTCCAAGGAGTCGAAGGAGGCGCGGCTCGCGAAGATCGTGGCACGCCTCCAGCCCCGGGTCGAGGGCGTGTTGCGCAGGCGTCCGACGGGCAGGAGTTTCGATCTCGCACTGCAGGTCGCACGAATGTGGTATCGCCTCACCTCTCTCACCCGAGAACACGATCAGCGGTTCAGCGTTACAGCACGCCTGAACCCGGAGGAGCTCGCCGGCGGTGGGTTCAGGCTGACTGGTGGCGACTTGCGGGCCATCGTGCATGAGACCTCGGCGGACATGCTTACCGACCAGCGGGTGCTACAGGCTGCCACTCGGATGCGTCTCGAGAAGGACGCCGACCCGGACGCGGCTCTGGACGTCGACTCGGCACAAGACTTTCCGGGAGCCGTGAACTACTTGCGTGGCCGCGGTACTGCGCTCACGGCGTCGACCCCAGGCGGACAGCGCACGCTGGCTCCCCATGAGCCCGGGTCCGATGTCATGGAGGAATACCGCGTCGGTCAAGACAGGGAATCAGTGCGTGAGGAGAACAAAACAGGCTCCAACGCCTACACACAACTCGACCTGGTCAAGCCTAGATCCTCCTACCCGAACATCGCCAGAAAGATCGCGGATCTGGAGGGTGAGGGTCTGTCCGGCCCCATCCTGGCCTCCGCATTGGAAAAGTTCACGCGCACCGGTACGTATACCGATGGCTTGACGCGAACGCAGAAGCAGATGATTCGTGAGCTCCACTGGCTGATGTTTGTGCGGGAATCGGTTCGCAACCCGGCAAACCTGGGATTCGCCGCGATGATGACGACGCTCATTTCCTTCGGAGACTCCGACTGGGACGAGGCGTTCAGGGGATACCAGGGCACGCGGGATTCCCGGACCGGAAGGTGGAAGCGGCAGCGCACCAGAAGAATCGGCGGACGAGGCCTGTATCCCATGTCCATGCGGGGCGCGCCGGCGGCGTCCAGGCAGCTCAGTCAGGGAGTCCAAGGCCGTGTGGACGCAGAGGGAAATCCCAGCCGGGCACAGCAGGTCAGGGACGAGCTGGTGAGCCGGGAGACGGAGGTGGCCGAGAGGTGGCTGCGGACGTACACGGGTCGCACCGAGATACTCGGCAAGACGGAGCAGGACGTGCTCGATGAGGGACGTCGCCTCGTGAAAGAGTATCTGTTGAACTACTACGGACTGCGCTAGGAAGATCATGGCCGACTTCGATATCCGGTTGACCCTCAAACAGCCAAAGGCGGAGCCATCCGTCATCAGGATTGCCACACTGAACAACTGGGACCTGCGCGTCATGGGAAACAGGAAGGCGGACGTATACGTCGACAAGTGGATCACGCTCGACAGCCGGACCGAAATTCACTATGTCGAGGATCCGCTGACCGGGCTGCCCTTCGTCACTTTCAGGGGCGCTGGGGCCGAGGAGGCGGCCCATCTTGTCAAGGAGGGCTGCAACCTCTGGGAGTTCGAGGAGGCTCTTGCCGCCATCGACGGCGCCGCCACCCGTGACGACAGACTGACCGCCGTCTACGCCACCGCCTTCACAGCGCCCGACCGTCAGGTCGATGCCGTGGTCGACGTTTTTCGCACCCTGACTCGTGATCAAGATACGGGCATCCGGCAGTCCGTGATCGTCGCCACCGGATACCTGCCCTGGCCCGCTTTGGTGGACCTGGTCCGCGAACTCGCTGACCGCGATCCCGTGGACCACGTGCGCCACAACGCGCGCGTTCTCCTCGAGGGACTCGAACTGCACGGCGAAGCCAACTGAGGGGACAGGACGTGACCCGCTACCCAGACATCCCCAAACCCATCCGCTCCGGCATAGTCGTCGTAGACCCCGACCGTGGCACCCCCCAGCGCGTCATCGTGCTGCAGTTCAACCCCGACACCCTGGAACGCAGCATCGCGCCGCAGTCCGCCGGGGACGGTGGGGACGCATCCGGGGGTGGGAGTGGGAGCGGGGATCGCAACGAAGCGCTGCGGCTCAAGGGGCCCGCTCAGGAGACCTGGAAGTTCACCGCCGAGATCGACGCGACCGATCAGTTGGAGATCGCCGCGCCCGACGGGATCCATCCGCAGCTCGCCACCCTCGAGATGCTCGTGCAACCGACCACCGCGCAACTGCGCGCCGCGACCAGGCTGTCGCAGAAGGGCGCCATCGAGATCAGCCCGATCGAGATGCCGTTGACGCTGTTCACCTGGGGGAGCAAGCGGGTCATGCCCGTCCGGCTCACCGAACTCTCCGTCAACGAGTCCGCCTTCGACGTCGGTCTCAACCCGATCCGGGCCTCGCTGAGCATCGGGATGAAGATCCTGACCGTGAGCGACCTGCCCGCGGGCCACCGCGGCGCGGACCTGTACATGGCGCACCTGGCGCAGAAGGAGCGGCTCGCGGCCGCGGCGCGCGGCGGCAGCCTCGGCGCCCTCGGGCTCGGTGGCGCCGACCTGGTGACCGGAAGGGGATGAGGAGAAGGACATGGCCGGGACCGAGCCGTACGAGAGCGCCCTGGACTCCATACCCGGGGCGCACCCCTACCCGCGCACCAGCCGCTACCACGACGCCGAGATCGGCGTGCACCGCCGCGCCGACGGCACCGAAGTGAGGTACACCAAGCGGCGGTTGCTGCCCCCGCTCGGCGAGGAGGCCGAGCCGCACGTCGTCGGTGCCGGTGAGCGGCCCGACCTGCTCGGGCAGCGCTTCCTCGGCGACCCCGGCCAGTGGTGGCGGATCGCCGACGCCAACCCGGTCCTGGACCCCCGGGAGCTGACGGACGAGGCGGGACGCGTGATCGACATCCCACTCGCCGGCGGGTTCCCGCGCGGAGAGCGGCGTGTCTGAACAGCCCGTGGGGCAGGGCCCCGTCCACATCCAGCTCCTCATGGGCCCCACGCTGGCCCGCCCGGTCCCGGTCGAGGTCGCCGAGGCGCTGCTGTCCGCCCAGATCACCGCCACCGCGGGGGAGCGCAGCGGCTTCCAGTTCGCCTTCGACCTCACCAAGAACGGGCTGATCAACCAGCGCCTGCTGCCGGAGGGATTCTTCGACCCGAAGACGCGCGTCATCCTCACCGTCAGCGTCCGCGGCACACCCGAGGTGCTGTTCGACGGACTGGTCGTACGGCAGGAGGTCGGGGCCAGCAACATTCCCGGCCACTCCACCCTCACCGTCACGGGCGAGGACCTGACGCTGCTCATGGATCTGGAGGAGCGGACGGCTCGCTATCCCAACCTGCCCCCGTCCGAGCGCGTCCTCGCCATCCTGCGCCGGTACTCGGACTACGGCATCCGCCCGGACGTCTACACGGAAAAGGTGGCCCAGCCCCCGCACCAGGACCTTCGCGTGCACTACCAGACGGGCACCGACCTGCAGTACGTCACCGAGCTGGCCCGCGCCAACGGCTACACCTTCTATCTGGAGCCGGGTCCCGGCCCCGGCCAGTCGTCCGCCCGTTGGGGCCCCGAGGTCCGGCTCGGCCTGCGCCAGCACGCCCTCAACGTCAACATGGACGCCAACACCACGGTGGACCAGCTGACCTTCGCCTACGACGGCACCGCACGCGAGGAGCCGCAGGCCCGCTGGCAGGACCCCGGCACCCGGCAGGCCACCCTGCTGCCCCAGCCGCCGATCAGCCCCCTGCGCCCGCCGCTCGGCCGGCGGCCCACCCCGGCCCTCAGGCGCAGGACGCTCTCCGGCACCGCCAAGCAGCAGCGCGAGCAGGCCGAGGCCGAACTCCTCGCCCGTGCCGCGGTCTCCGCCGACGTCGTCTCCGGCTCCGGCTCGCTCGACGTCAACCGGCACGGCTACCTCCTGCAGCCGCGCCGCCTGGTCGGCGTCCGCGGGGCGGGACGGGCGTACGACGGCGACTACTACGTCAAGTCCGTCACCCACAACCTGCGGCCGGGCTCGTTCCAGCAGAACTTCACCCTCTCCCGGGAGGGCCTGGAGGCGCGCGGCGACTACGTCCGGCCCTGACCCGAACCACCCAGAAACCAGGAGCAGTTCAGCATGGCGGCACCCAGCAATCGCTACCTCGGCAAGTTCCGCGGCCGGGTGGTCAGCAACGACGACCCGTTGCGCATCGGCCGGATCACGGCCGAGGTCCCGGACGTCCTCGGCGACGAGCCGTCCACCTGGGCGCTGCCCTGTCTGCCGTTCACCGGGCCCGAGTCGGGCCAGTTCGTGGTGCCGCCGCCCGGCGCGGGGGTGTGGGTGGAGTTCGAGCAGGGGGATCCCAGCTTCCCGGTGTGGACCGGGTGCTGGTACGGCGCCGCCGAGGAACTGCCGCCCGACGCCCGCCGTGAGCTGGGGGCCGGCGCACCGAGCAAGCCGGTCGTCGTGCAGACGCCACAGGCGCACAAGCTCGTCCTCAACGACACCGCCGGCGCCGAACAGGGGATCCTCCTGCAGGCCCAGGGCGGCGCCTACATCCGCATCACGAAGGAAGCCGTGGTCATCGCCACCGGCGCCGGCGCCGAGGTCGTCCTGCGTGGCCGCGAAGTCACCGTCAACGAAGGCCAGTTGACCGTCCACTCCAAGCGATAGACAACGGGGGAAGAAGTGTCCGGAAGTCTGTTGGACGCCGGTGCCGTCATCGGCTGTCCGCACGGTGGCCGCGTCGCGCCCGCCACCGCGCCCTCCGGGGGCCTGAGGATCGGCGGCTCCGCCGTCGCCACGGCCGCCCACGCGTACGTCGTCACCGGCTGCCCGCACACCGTCGACCGCGTGCCCTCGCCGTGCGTCACCGTGCGCTGGACCGCCGAGGGCACCGGTGTCACGGCCGACGGCTCGCCCGTGCTGCTCGACACCTCGGCCGCCCAGTGCTTCAGCGCGGCCCTGGTCCCGCAGGGACCGCCGGTCGTCCAGGCCGCGCAGCGAAAGGTCACCGTCCGATGAGGCCGAGTCAACGCCCGCGCACCGACATCGCGTTCCCCTTCCACACCGACCGCCGGGGCCGCACCGCACACGCCCGCCCCGCCGAGCACGTCCACGACCTGATCGAGCAGCTGCTGTTCACCAGCCCGGGCGAGCGCGTGATGCGCCCCGACTTCGGCTGCGGACTGCTCGACCTGGTCTTCGCCCCGAGCAGCCCCGAACTGGTCAGCACCCTCGAACTCTCCGTGCAGGCCGCGCTGCAGCGCTGGCTCGGCGACCTGATCGAGGTCGTGGCCCTCGACATCGACAGCGGCGACGACGTCGTACGCGTGCACCTTTCGTACCTCGTGCGAGCCACCGGCTCCGTCCGCGAGGACGTCTTCGAGGGGAGGCCGGCATGAGCGCGGGAACCACCCGGCGGGCCAAGGTGCGGGCCGCCCAGCTCAACGGGGTCGACGCCGTCGAGGTGAGCGACGACGGCCTGCTGCTCACCGTCACCTTCCTCGGCAAGGCCCCGCACGGCCTCGGCCCCGAGAACGTCCGCATCGACGGCGGCCGGCGCATCACCGGCATCACGGCCGTCGACGTCGGCGTCGAACGCGAGGAGGACCCGGAGCTGGACGACCGGCTCCACGTCACCCTCGACCGGGCCGGCGACACCTCCCGCTACCGGCTGTCGCTGGTGGAGGCCGACCCGTACGGCCGCCCCGGCACCGAGCCGTACCGCGGCTTCGACCAGCGCTACCACAGCGCGTCCTTCGCCTTCCGGCCCGACTGCCCCACCCCCTTCGACTGCGCGGACGAGGCCGAGGAGACCCCGTCCTTCCCGGCCGCGCCCGTCGTCGACTACACGGCCCGCGACTACGACACCATCCGCAAGCTGCTGCTCGACCGGCTCGCGCTCACCACCCCCGACTGGGTGGAGCGCAACGCCGCCGACCTGGGCACGACGCTCGTGGAACTGCTCGCGTACACCGGCGACCAGATCAGCTACCAGCAGGACGCGGTCGCCACCGAGGCCTACCTCGACACCGCCCGCCGCCGGGTCTCGGTGCGCCGGCACGTCCGGCTCATCGACTACGCGATGCACGACGGCTGCAACGCCCGCGCGTACGTGACCGTCGAGACCGCCGCCGACCACGTCCTGGCGCCGGGCACGTACCGCTTCGCCTCGGTCGACGTCCGCACCCTCGACCCGCACGACCGCCCCGAACCCGGCACCGTCATCGACGAGAACGACCTCGGCGACCTGGACGAGCGCGGCTCGGTGGAGGTCTTCGAACCGGTCGTCGCCGCCGAACCGCTCCGGCTGCGGGTCGCCCACAACGCGATCCGGCTGTGGACCTGGGGCGGCGAGGTGTGCGCCCTGCCCAAGGGCGCCACCGCGGCCACCCTGCGCGACGAGTGGGCGGACCCGGAGACGTGCCGGGAACGCCGGCTGGACCTGCGGCCGGGCGACGTCCTGGTCCTGGAGGAGGTCAGGGGCCCGCGCACCGGCACCCCCGGCGACGCCGACCCCGCCCACCGCCAGGCCGTACGCCTGACCTCAGTCACCCCCGGCCTCGACCGCATCGAGGACCAGCCCGTCCTGGAGGTCACCTGGGCCGCCGAGGACGCCCTGCGCCTCCCGTTCCGCCTCACCGCCCTCGGCGGGCGGAACTGCCTGCCCGTCGCGGACGTCGCCCTCGCCCGCGGCAACGCCGTCCTGGTCGACCACGGCCGCTCCGGACTCCACGAGACGGTCACCGTGCCGCCGGTGCCGGCGGTCGTCGCGGCCTGCGGCCCGCCCGACTTCGGCTGCGACGACCGTACCGAGGGCAACGCGCCGGCGCGGCTCGTCAACGCCCTCACGGACCGGACGGAAAGCGGTGAGGCGCTGCGCCCCGACGACATCCGCGAGCTGTTCGCGGTCGTGGGGGAGCGGGCGACCGTGCGCGCCGGGCTCGGCCTGGAGCGGGCCGGACAGCGCCACGAGCACGTCGTACCCGGCACGGCGTACGCGCAGGCAGCCGCCCTGCGCACGGTGCTCGCGCAGTCCGTCTACCCGGGCATCCGCCCCCGCTTCCGCCCCCTCCTCGGCCGGGCCCCGGTCACCCAGGCCGTGCCGTTCCCCGACCCGGGCGCGGTCGCCGCCGGGCAGGCCGACCGGATCGCCGCCGTACCGGGCCGGGTCCGGCAGCGGCTGGTGGAGCTGTGGCGCAGCGCCCGCGACCGCGACGGGCTCGGCGAGGAGGAGATCGCCGAACTCGCCGTGATCTACGGCCCGAAGATGCTCGAACGGCTGGAACTGCGCCGCCACCCGGTCCGCGCCCTGCGCGAACTCCTCCATCGCAGCGACGAGTTGCTCGACGCCAAGCTGCGCCGCATCGACATCCTTGCCGCGCGGGCCCGCGCGGGCACGGTCCTCGACGGGCACATCGCCTGGGAGATCGCGCACAGCTGGGGCCCGGCGTACG
Organism: Streptomyces sp. NPDC044061; assembly: GCF_056434305.1. Lineage (NCBI taxonomy): Bacteria > Bacillati > Actinomycetota > Actinomycetes > Kitasatosporales > Streptomycetaceae > Streptomyces > Streptomyces sp. NPDC044061. Next base: position 44,912 of record NZ_JBWKFL010000034.1, read on the forward strand.
CGGCCGGACTTCACCCCGAGGAGCCGGTCCTGCGCGGTCCGGCGACCGCCGCCCACGCCCAGGATCCGCGCCGCGCCCTGCCCGCCGTACGGCTCCACGACGGTGACGCGACCTGGGAGCCGCGCCGCGACCTGCTCGACAGCGCCTCCCGTGACCGGCACTTCGTCGGCGAACTCGAGGACGACGGACGGCTCGCCCTGCGCTTCGGCGACGGACGGCACGGGGCCCGGCCCACGCCCGGAGCCCGCCTGGCGGTGCGCTACCGGCTGGGCGGCGGCTCGGCCGGCAACGTCGGCGCCGAGGCCATCAACCACCTCGTCGTCGAGGCCGGAGGCACGGCACCGGCCGCCACGGTCCGCAACCCGCTGCCCGCCACCGGCGGCACCGACCCCGAACCCGTCGAGCAGGTTCGTCAGTTGGCCCCGCTCGACCTGCGCCGCACCCGGCTGCGCGCGGTCACCGCCGAGGACTACGCGGCCCTCGCCTCCGGCCTGCCGGGAGTGCAGCGCGCCGCCGCCGAGATCCGCTGGACCGGCAGCGGCCAGGAGGCGCACGTCGCCGTCGACGCGTACGGCAGCGGCACCCCGTCGGACGGGTTGCTCGACTCGGTCGCGCAGGCCCTCGAGGCGTACCGGCGCATCGGCCACGACCTGGTCGTCGGCCCCGCCCGGCCGGTACCGCTCGACATCGCGCTCACCGTCTGCGCCAGGCCCGGACACCAGCACGGGCAGATCCTGGCCGAGCTGTACCGGGTGCTCGGCAGCGGCCGGCTGCCCGGCGGCCGGCTCGGCTTCTTCCACCCGGACGCGCTGACCTTCGGCGAGCCGGTCCGGCTCAGCCGCCTGGTCGCCGCCGCGGCGGCCGTCCCCGGCGTGGAGAGCGTCGAGGTCACCCGGCTGCGACGGCTGTTCGAACAGGACCGAGGAGAAAGGGAGGACGGCGTGCTGCGGCTCGGCCCGCTGGAGATCGCCACCTGCGACAACGACCCGGACCGGCCCGAACAGGGCCGGCTGGCGATATCCCTGGGAGGCACCCGATGAGCCAGGCCTGTTCCTGCGGCGGAGCGTGCGGCGGCCACGACGAACGCCTCGCCCCCGCCCCGCTCCACAACGCGCCCGGCCGCACCGCCCTTGACTACCGCGTCGGCGAGTACGGCTCCTTCCTCGCCGCCCTCCTCGACCGGCTCGCCTCGCCCGCGTACCCGGCCCTGGCCGGGCTGACCGTCCGCACCCCCGACGACCCGGCGATCGGGCTGCTCGACGCCACCGCCGTCCTCGGCGACCTGCTCACCTTCCACTCCGAGCGGATCGCCGACGAGGCCTACCTCCGAACCGCCGACGAGCACCGCTCCCTGGTGCTGCTCGGGCGGCTCGTCGGGCACCGGCCGCGCCCCGGAGTCGCGGCCGGCACACACCTGGCGTACACCCTCGAACGCGACCCGCGCGCCGAGGCCCTGCCCGTGCTCATCCCGGCCGGGGCGCGCAGCCACAGCGTGCCCGCCTCCGCCGACGAGCAGTCGCTGACCTTCGAGACGGCCCGCGACCTCACCGCCCGCTGGGACTGGAACGAGCTGAAGGTACGGCGCCGCCGTCCCTCCCTCGTCACGCCCCAGGACCTCGAGCGGCGCTCCGAACTGTTCGTCGAGGGCACCGCGAACTCCCTCCAGACCGGCGACCAGCTCCTCTTCGTCTTCGGTGAACGGGCAGGCGGGGAGCGGAAGTTGCTGCCCGTCGCGGGGGTACGGATCGACCGCGAGGACGAGGTCACGGCGATCACGCTGCCCAGGTCGGCCCCGCCCACGCTCAGGGAGCTGGTGGACGAGGTACGGCGCTGGACCGCGGAGCCGGCCGCGCCGGGAGACCCGGGGGACGAGCCGCCGACGCCCGAGGTCCCCAACCCGCGCCCGGTCAGCCGCCTGATCGAGGACTTCGAGGACCAGGTCCTCACCCCGCTGCGCACGGACCTGGACGGCATCAGGACACCGGAGCGGCTCGCCGCCCGCCTCGCCGAGCCCGTCGCCCGGCTGCGCGAGGCCGAGGTGCTGGCCGAGCCGTACGCGGACGTGGCGGCATGGTTCGAACAGCTGGAGGCGGTGCTGGCCGAACTCGCCGAGCGGGCGCTGGAACTGGCCCCGGCGCAGAGCGTGCCGGAGCAGGCCGAGAGGGCCGCTGCTCCCGAGCCGCGCCAGGCGGCCCTCCAGGCCCTGAACACCGTTCTGCCGGCCCTGCGCACCGCCGCCCCCCCGCCCCGGGCAGGGGCCCGCACCCGCCGTCCCGGAAGCGACACCGCCCGCCTCCTCTCCGTCCTCCACCCCGGCCTCGGCAGCCTCTACCCCGCATGGCGCACGGCCGTCGCCCCCGGCACTCCGCAGCTCCTGCGCGACCTGCTCGCGATGCGGGTCACGGCGGCCCCCTTCGGCGCCACCGCCCCGCTCAAGCCCGTCCAGGACGAGCGCGGCCGGGTCATCCGCAGCGCCGACTGGCCGCTGACGGGCGCGGTGCTGGCGAGCATGCGCGTGGTGTACGACCCCGCGGGCAAGGTGCCGGTCCGGGCGGAGTTCCAGTACGTCGAGGGCAGCAGCAGCGACCAGCGCGCCGAGAACCTGCCCGTCACCCAGCAGCTCACCTTCACCCTGGGCCCCGGCCAGGTCGACCTGTCGACCCGCGCCGCCCACGACCGGGAGCTGAACTGGCTCAGCCGCCGTCCGGCCACCGCCGAGGAACCGGGCGTCACCGCCCGCCTCCACTCCGGCCTGCCCGAACGCACCCTCTTCGTGTCCCGCCCCGACGACGAGGGCCTGGTGCACATCGGCGTCCAGGGCGGCACGGCCCAGGAGATCTCCCTGCGCCCGGGCGACAGCGAACAGTTCACCCACGGCGAGTACGAGGTGAGCCTCAGGTACACGGTGGGCAGCACCGAACCCAACGTCGAGATCGTCATCGCCAGCAAACCGGAGCCCGTCAACCGCCGGGTCCTCCAGCTGGACAGTGTGCACGACGGCATCACCGTCGGCAGCTGGGTGGCGGTCCAGCGGCCCGCCAAGGGTGCCGCCGTACCCGGCGACGCCGCGCTCGCCTTCGTCACCACCCAGGTCGTGGCGGCCCGTACGGCGGCCTACTCCAACTACGGCATCACCGGCCGGGGCACCGAACTCACCCTCGCCGACCCCTGGCTGGACGAGTTCGACGTCCTGCTCTCCCACATCCGCGACACCACCGTGCACGCGGCGGGCGAGCCGCTGCGCCCGGCCGACGAGCCACTCGGCGAGGACGTGCACGGCAACGAGATCGAACTCGCCGAGTTGTACGACGGACTGCGCCCCGGCCGCACCCTGATCGTCAGCGGCGAGCGCACCGACGTCCCGGGCACCACCGGCGTCACCGCCACCGAGGTGGTCACCCTCGCCTCCGCCGACCCGGCCGTCGACCCCCGACTCCCCGGCGACCACGTCCACACCCGGCTCACCCTCACCACGGACCTGGTCCACCGCTACCACCGCGCGAGCGTCCGCATCCTCGGCAACGTCGTCGAGGCCACGCACGGCGAGAGCCGCGAGGAGGCCATCGGCAGCGGGGACTCCGACCGCGTCAACCAGACCTTCGCGCTCTGGCAGTCCCCGCTGACCTGGCTCGCCGCCGACAATCCCATCGGCGCCAAACCCGTCCTGGACATCCGCGTGGACGGCGTGCTCTGGCACGAGGTCGACAGCCTCGCCGGGCGCGGCCCGACCGAGCGCGTGTACATCACCGGTACCGCCTCCGACGGCCGTACGACCGTGACCTTCGGCGACGGCGTCCACGGCGCCCGCCTGCCCAGCGGCCACGAGAACGTCCGCGCCCGCTACCGGTTCGGCACCGGCAGGGCCGCCAACGTCCCGGCCGACCGGATCACCCAGCCCCTCACCCGCCCCCTCGGCGTCACCGCGGTCACCAACCCGCGCCCGGCGACCGGCGGCGCGGACGCGGACGGGCCCGGCCTCACCCGCCGTACCGTCCCGCTCGCGGTCTCCGCACTGGACCGGCTGGTCGCACCGGCCGACTACGAGGACTTCGCTCGCTCCCGGGCCGGCATCGGCCGGGCGGCGGCCCGCGAACTCTTCGACGGGCGACGGCGCGTGCTGCACGTGACGGTCGCCGGCACCGACGACGTTCCCCTGGCCGACGACAACCTCCGGCCCCTGAGCAGCGCGCTGGCCGAGTACGGCGACCCGAACCTGCCGGTCCGGGTGGACGTGCGCGAACTCGTCCTGCTGCTGGTCTCCGCCAGGGTCCGGCTCGCCCCGGACCACGCCTGGGAGACCGTCGAGCCCAGGCTGCGTCAGGCCCTGCTGCTCCGACTCGGCTACGAGGGACGTGAGTTGGCGCGCCCCGCCCGGCTCTCCGAGGTGCTCGCCACCGCGCACTCCGTGCCCGGCGTCGACTACGTGGACGTCGACGTCTTCACCGGCGTGCCCGCCTCCGCCGGCCCGGACCAGCTCACCGCCCTGCTCACCGCTCCCGGCACGCCGAGGGCGACCGTCCCCGCGCACCCGGCGGCGTACCAGGAGCGGACCCACACGGTCCGGGACGCGAACGGCGAGACCCTGTCGTCCGTCTGCGCCCGCTACGGCATTGCGCTCGCCGAACTCCTGCGCCTCAACCCCGACATCACCGACACCCGGCGCCTGGCCGAGGGCCGGACGGTGTTCGTCTTCCGCGGCATCCGCCCGGCCCAGCTCACCCTGCTGTCGGCGCGCGCCGCGGACACCCTGATTCTGACGGAGGTCAAGTGATGGCCGCGAAGCCGACGGATGTCGAGCTGGAGACGCCGGCCCCGGTGCTGCCCAGGGAGCCCGACGGGCTCGCCGAGCTGCTGCCCCGCCGGCACCGGCTGCGCGACGCCGAGGAGGGCGAGCAGTTGCGGGCGCTGCTCGCGGTGATCGCCGAGCAGCTCGACCGGGTCCGCGACGGAGTACAGCAGGGCTACGAGGACCTCTTCGTGGAGACCGCGGCGCCCTGGGTGCTGCCGTACCTCGGCGACCTGGTCGGCTACCGCACCCTGCCGGGTTACGAGCGGGTCCTCACCACCGGCCTGCACAGTGGCGGCCGGGAGGCGCTCGCCGAGGCCGTCGCGCCCCGCCGGGACGTGGCAGCCACCGTCGCCAACCGGCGCCGCAAGGGAACCCTCCACCTCCTGGAGGAGCTGGCCCAGCAGGTCGCCGACTGGCCCGCCCGCGCCGTCGAGCTGTCCCGGCAGGTGGCCCACACCCAGCCGGTGAAGCTGTACGGCAGCGGCTCGCGCGGGGACCGCGGGCGCCTGCTCGACCTGCGGGACGGATCGGCCCTCGCCCTCGCGGGGGGCCCGTTCGAGGAGTCGGCCCGGACGGCCGACGTGCGCCGCGCCGACTCGGCCAGGAAGCAGGGCGGTCGGACCCCGGCCGGAGTCGGGCTCTTCGTCTGGCGACTGAAGGCGTACTCGCTCACCTCGTCCCCGGCCTACTGCATCGACCGCGCCCGCAACCTGTACACCTTCTCCATCCTCGGCAACGACACGCCCCTGGTCACCAAGCCGGTCCCGGAGCCCTCGCCCGCCCACATCGCCGCCGTCGACAACGTGCCGGCCTTCGTCACCCGCCGTCTGCTGCACGACCGGCTCGCCGACTACTACGGCCCCGGCAAGAGCCTGGTCATCCGGCGCGACGGCGAGGACCGGCCGGTACCGCCCGCCGACATCGTCGTCGCCGACCTGTCCGACTGGCGCTACCGGCCCAGGCGCGGACAGGTCGCCGTCGACCCGGAGCTGGGCCGGATCGCGTTCGGCTCGCGCTCGGCCCCCCGGCAGGGCGTGTGGGTGGACTACCACCACGCGTTCGGCGCCGACCTGGGCGGCGGCGAGTACGAGCGCCCCGACCGCGAACCGCGCCCGGACGCCGACCTCTACCGGGTCGGTCCCGGACAGCCCTATCAGCGGATCATGGACGCCTACCGCGCCTGGCAGGGCGCGCGCGGGCCGGGGCGCACCGGCATCATCGAGATCACCCACAGCGGCGCCCACCAGGAGCAGCTGGACTTCGACCTCGACCCCGGCGACCGCCTCGAACTGCGGGCCGCCGAGGGGACCCGGCCGGTGATCCGGCTGCTGGACTGGTACAGCAACCGCCCGGACGCCCTCAACGTCCGTGCGGTGCACGGCGACTGCGCTCCCCACGAGCGGCCGCGGGTGGTCCTCGACGGGCTCCTCGTCGCCGGACGCGGCATCAACGTCACCGGCCCGATGGGTGCCGTCGTCGTCCGGCACTCCACGCTCGTGCCCGGCTGGTCGCTGGAGCCCGAGTGCGAGCCGCACTCGCCCGACGAGCCCAGCATCGTCCTGGAGCGGACCACCGCCTGTCTCCAGATCGAGCACAGCGTCCTCGGGACCATCGAGGTCATCGGCGACGAGGTGAGCGAGGACCCGCTCGACATCCATCTGCGCGACAGCGTCCTGGACGCCACCGGGCACGATCGCGAGGCCCTCTCCGCCCCGGACTGCCGGCACGCCCACGCCGTGCTCCACCTGCACCGCACCACCGTCATCGGCGAAGTGCACACGCACGCTGTGGAGATCGCCGAGAACTCGGTCTTCACCGGCCGGCTGCACGTGGCCCGGCGCGGCATCGGATGCCTGCGGTACTGCTACGTCCCGCCCGGCTCCCGCACCCCCCGCCGCCATCGCTGCCAGCCGGACCTCGTCGGCCCCGAACAGGCGGGCCGAGTACGGCCGTTGTTCACGTCGGTGCGCTACGGGACACCCTGGTACTGCCAGTTGGCGGACCGGTGCGCCGAGGAGATCCGGCGCGGCGCCGACGACGGAGCCGAACTCGGCGCCTTCCACGACCTGTACCGGCCGCAGCGGGAGGACGGTCTCAGGGCGCGGCTCGCCGAGTACACGCCCGCGGGCGCCGACGCCGGGATCTTCTTCGTGACGTGAGCAGTGCCGCCGTACGACCCACCCGCAGATTTCCGAACCAGGGGGACCCCCTTCATGCACGCTGACCTCTCGCGCTCCACGTTCCGCCCGGAGCGGCACTACTCCGCGGTCATCGCCCAGCAGGGCCGCGTCCAACTCGACGCGGACCTCAACGAGCAGGCGGCCATCGAGCTGCACCGGGCCCGCACGCTCGCCGCCGACCTGATCGGACGGCACGGCGGCCCCAGCGGCGCCACCGGATTCCGCATCCAGTACGTCGGCGGCAAGCACGACATCGACACCCTGTACATCCACGGCGGCCGTTACTACGTCGACGGCATCCTGTGCGACGCGGACCGCCCGGTGGCCGGCGTGCCCGTGCCGGACGAGGGCGCCGAAGAGCAGCGGACTCCCGACACGGACACCTACTGGGACTACTGGAACCAGCCCGACGGCTTCCGCGACCCGGAGAAGCCCGGCGACCGGCTGCCCTCACCCGCCCAGTCGCCCTTCGTCGTCCATCTGAGGGTGTGGGAGCGCGCGGTGTCCGCCGCCGAGGACCCGGCGCTGCGCGAGGTCGCCCTCGGCGCGGCCCTGCCCGACACCGCCGCCCGCGCCAAGGTCGTCTGGCAGGTGCTGCCGCTGGCCCTGTCCGCCCTGGACATCGAGGAGAGCGAACCGACGCCGCAGGCCGTCCGCGACGCCTTCGAGAGGTGGGCGACGGCCCAGGCGGCGTCCTCCGCCCGGCTCGCCGCCCGCAGCGAGCGGCCCGAACACGCCGACGAGGACCCCTGCCTGGTCCGCCCCGACGCCCGCTACCGGGGCCCGGAGAACCAGCTGTACCGGGTGGAGATCCACGCGGGCGGCGAGGCGAAGGACGCCACCTTCAAGTGGTCGCGGGAGAACGGCTCCGTGGTCTTCCCGGTCGACGAACTCGACGGGACCTGGGTGGAGTTGGCGAGCCTCGGCCTGGACGACAAGCTCGACCTGGACGTCGGCGACCACGTCGAGTTCACCGACACCGCCTACGCCTCCCGCCTCGAGCCCCTGCACCTGCTGCGGGTCGAGGAGCTGGACCTGCCCGGCCGCCGCGTCCGCCTCTCCGCCGAGCCGGACCCGCGCGTCGGACGGCTGCCGCACCTGCACCCGTTCCTGCGCCGCTGGGACCACCGCGAAGGTCCCGGGCGCAAGGGCCGTACCGCGGCCCTGAAGGGCGGCGCGCTGCCCGTCGCCGAGGGGGAGTGGCTGCCGCTGGAGGACGGCGTCGAGGTGTACTTCGCCAAGGGCGGCGCCTACCGCACCGGCGACCACTGGCTGATCCCCGCCCGCACCGCCACCGGCAGCGTCGAGTGGCCCGCCGACCCGGCCCGCCGGCCCCTGCTCCGGGCGCCGGCCGGCATCGCCCGGCACTTCGCGCCGCTGGCCCTGGTCAGGGGCGAGGGCAGCACGGTCGACCTGCGGCTCGCATTCGGTCCGCTCGGCACGGAGATCCCCGCGGCCGACCAGGCGGCCCTCGACGCCGAGGCCCGCGCGGCCCAGGAGGAACAAGCGGCCGAGGACGACCCCTCCGGCGGCCGCTCGCAGACCACAGCGGCGGCCGAGGCCGCCGTGGAGGGAGACGTCTGATGGCTCAGCCGATGAGCGCGTCGAAGCTGCTGGAGGTCCTGCGCGCCGAGGGCCTGACCGTCCACGAGGTCCGGGACTGGCGCCACCACAACCGCAACACCAAGGGCCCCTGGGGTCCGGTGAACGGCGTCATGATCCACCACACCGTGACCTCGGGCACCGACAACTCGGTGAACATCTGTTACAACGGCTACTCCGGCCTGCCGGGCCCGCTGTGCCACGGAGTGATCGACAAGAACGGCCATGTGCACCTCGTCGGCAACGGCCGTGCCAACCACGCGGGTCTCGGCGACAGCGACGTGCTGCGGGCGGTGATCAACGAGACGAGGCTGCCGCACGACAACCAGGCCGACGTCGACGGCAACCGGCACTTCTACGGCTTCGAGTGCATCAACCTCGGCGACGGCAGGGACCCCTGGCCGGAGGCGCAGAAGGAGGCCATCGAGAAGGTCTCCGCCGCGATCTGCAGGCACCACGGCTGGTCCGAGCGCTCCGTCATCGGACACAAGGAGTGGCAGCCCGGCAAGCAGGACCCGCGCGGTTTCACCATGGACGGGATGCGCAAGCGCATAGCCGACCGGCTGGCCGGAAAGGGCGGCGGCACGGACCCGGACCCCAAGCCCGCGCCCAAGCCGAAGTACGCCCCGTTCCCGGGCAGCGGCTTCTTCCACATCGGGCAGAAGTCGCCCCTCGTCACCGCCATGGGCCGGCGTCTGGTCGCCGAGGGCTGCGGGCACTACGAGGAGGGCCCGAGTCCCGAGTGGACCGAGGCCGACCGCAGGTCCTACGCCGCCTGGCAGCACAAGCTCGGCTTCAAGGGCAAGGACGCGGACGGCATCCCCGGCAAGGTCAGCTGGGACAAGCTGAAGGTGCCGTCGGACGGCTGAACCGGAGGAGGGAAGGGCGCCGGCTCCCTCAGGAGCCCTGCTCCTTCTCCTTCTTCAGGTTCTTGATCCGCACGGTTTCCTTGCGGACCTCGGCCTGGGTGGCGCGCTCCTTCTCCAGCCACTCGGGCCGCTCCTGCTTGAGCGCCTCGATCTGCTCGGTGGTCAGCGCTTCGGTGACGCCGGCGCGCGCGAGGCCGGAGATGGACACACCGAGCTTCGCGGCGACCACCGGGCGCGGGTGGGGTCCGTTCTCTCGCAGCTCGCGCAGCCACTCGGGCGGATTGGCCTGCAGCTCGTTCAGCTCGGCGCGCGAGACCACACCCTCCTGGAACGTGGCGGGGGTGGCGGGGAGGTACACACCCAGCTTCTTCGCCGCGGTGGCGGGCTTCATCGTCTGGGTGCTCTGCTGCGAACTCATGAGGTCAAGGGTATCGGCCGCGTGCCGCACGGCCGACCACGGCCGGTAACCTGGCCTGGTGACAGGCTCGCAGGAAACACCGTCGTTCCGGCTCGCGTACGTCCCCGGAGCGACGCCCGCCAAGTGGGTGCGGATCTGGAACGAGCGCCTGCCCGGCATCCCGCTCACCCTCGTGCAGGTCTCCTCCACCGAGGCGCCGGACGTGCTGCGGGCGGGCGAGGCCGACGCGGGCCTCGTGCGGCTGCCCGTCGACCGCACGTTCTTCAGCGCGATCCCCCTCTACACCGAGACCACGGTCGTCGTCGTCCCGAAGGACCACCTGATCACGGCGGCGGACGAGGTGACGCTGGCCGACCTCGCCGACGAGGTGCTCTTCCATCCCCTGGACGACGTATTCGACTGGGACAGCCCGCCCGGCGAGCCCGCCTTCGAGCGCCCCGCGACGACACCGGACGCCCTCGAGCTCGTCGCGGCGAACGTCGGCCTCCTGATCGTCCCGCAGTCCCTGGCCCGCCTCTACCACCGCAGGGACCTCACCTACCGCCCGGTCGTCGACGCCCCCCAGTCGAGCGTGGCCCTGTCCTGGCCCGAGGAGGCCACCACCGACCTGGTGGAGGACTTCATCGGCATCGTCCGCGGCCGCACCGTCAACAGCACACGGGGCCGTACGGCGGCGAAGTCCGAGACCGAGCAGAAGCGGAAGCAGCCCGAGCAGGGCGGCACCCGCCAGAAGCCCGCGGGCGCCAAGTCGACGGGAGCCAAGCCGGCGGGCCGCACCACGCGGGGCCGCGCGGCCTCGGGAGGCGGCGGGCCGGCGAAGCGTGGGAAGCCGCGCCGGAGGTCCTGAGGGCGAGGTGAGCGGAGCGGCGGTTCAGGAACCGGGCCGGACCGTCTCTCCGGCGCCGCCCTCCTCGGCGCCCCACCGGACCGCCTCCCCGGTCTTCTCCGGCTCGGGACGCACCTGGCGCTCGCGCAGGTCCGCCACCGCGAGGAGCAGCGCGATCACGATGAGCCCCACGGCGGTGAGCAGGCCGAGCTGAACGGCGGTGGTGGGGCGCCCGTGGTTGGCCAGGTGGGCGAAGTACACCGAGCCCACGACGGCGATCCCGGCCGCCGACCCGACGCGCTGGCCCGTCTGCAGGACCCCGCCGGCCGCACCGGCGCGGCGGACGGGTACCCGGGTGAGCGTGAGCGTGGTGTTCGGGGAGACCGTCAGCCCGGAGCCGATCCCGCCGACGAGCAGCGGCAGCGCCGTCGCCCATCCCATGCCCTGCCCCGGCACCAGCCGCACCGCCAGGACCACCCCGAGCAGCCCCAGCGCCACCCCGCTCAGCCCGATGACGACCAGCTTGCGGCCGAAGCGCACCACCAGCCGGCCCCCGAGGGCGGCACCGACCGCCGAGGCGACCGCGAAGGGCAGGACCGTGAGCCCCGACGCCAGCGCGCTGTAGCCCAGGCCGTTCTGCAGGAACAGGGCGTAGAGGAAGAAGACCGTGGTGAAGCCCGCGAAGTAGGTCAGGCTGATCAGGGCGCCGAGGGTGAAGGAGCGCAGGGAGAACAGCGCCAGGTCGACCAGCGGGGCACGGCCGAGCCGCCCCTGCCGCCGCTCCCACCCCCAGAACGCGGCCAGCAGCAGTGCGGCCACCGGCAGCAGCGCCCACTTCTCCCGCCCGGTCCACTGCTGCTCCTGCACCAGCGGCAGCATCAGCGCCAGCACGCCCGAGCCCAGGAGCAGCACCCCGAACAGGTCGAACTCCTCCCGCTGCTCCTTCGCCGCGGGGAAACGGGGCAGCAGCCGCAGCCCGGCGGCGAAGGCGGCCACGCCGATGGGCAGGTTGACGAAGAACACCCAGCGCCAGCCGTCGTCGGTGCCGGCGGCGTCGATCAGGAGTCCGCCCGCGAGCGGGCCCACCGCCGTGGAGATCCCGATCACGCTGCCGAGCAGGCCGAAGGCCTTGGCCCGCTCGGCACCCTGGAACATCTGCTGGATCAGCCCCGAGGTCTGCGGCGCGACCATGCCCGCCGCCGTGCCCTGGATCAGCCGGAACACCACCAGCCAGGAGGGGCCGGGCGCGAGCCCGCAGGCCGCCGAGGCGAGTGTGAACACGGCGAGCCCGAGCAGGAAGGCCTGGCGCCGTCCGCGCATGTCGCCCAGCCGGCCCGCCGGGACGAGCGCGAGCCCGAAGGTGAGGGCATACCCGGAGACGATCCATGACTGGGCGGCCTCGGATGCGCCCAGCCCGCGCTCCATCGAGGGGAGCGCGACGTTCACGATCGAGGTGTCGAGCAGCGAGATGAAGCCCGCCGTCAGACAGACCCCGAGCGCCTTCCACCGCCGGTCGTCGGGGGTGGGCCGGGCCTGGACTGTGGTCATGGGGTCACGCTAAGCAGCCGCCCCGCCCAACGCACGGAAGAAGCGGTTCCGCGCGCGTCGGAGCGGCGGCGTTCCGCTCAGCCGGCCGTGACCGAATCCCTGAGCCACGCGTACGCCGAGTGGGCCGTGAACTCCGTCTGTCCGCCGCGCAGGAGCAGCGACGCCGTGGCGAACTCGGGGGCTTCGGCCTGGGCGGCCACGTACGGGACGGCGATGCAGCGCATGCCGGCGGCGTGCGCGGCGGCCGCACCCGGTGCCGCGTCCTCCAGGACCACGCAGTCGGCCGGGTCCGCCCCGAGCCGCCGGGCCGCCTCCAGGAAGACGTCGGGTGCGGGCTTGCCGTGGGTGACGTCGTCGGCCGAGACCACGGTGTGCAGGAAGGCGTCCAGACCGGTCCCGGTCAGGATCGCCTCGATGGCCTCGGGCGAGGAGCCGGACGCCACCGCCATCGGGACGCCGTCGGCGGCCAGCAGCTCCACGAACTTCCGCATCTCGGGGTACGGGCGCGTGTGGGCACGGGCCAGCACCAGATAGCGCCTGTTCGTCGCGCCGAGCAGCTCGTCCACCGGGGCGCTGAGGCCGTAGCGCTCCCGCCAGATCACGACCGTCTCCAGGGTGCTGATCCCGACGTAGCCCTCATGCTCCGCCCAGGTGAAGTCCGGGACGCCGTGCTCGGCCAGGGTCTGCCGGCTCGCCTCGTAGTAGTTCGGCTCGCTGTCCACCAGCGTTCCGTCGAGATCGAAGATGACCGAAAGAGCGCCGAGCTTGTTCATGCCGTCCAGGATGCAAGCGTCAGGAGCGGGCCGCCCGGCCGACCGACTCCACCAGGGGCAGCAGCCGGTACGGGACGCGCTCGCGCAGGGCCACCTCGGTACGGGTGCGCACCACGCCCGGCAGGCTGATCAGCTTCTGGATCACGTCCTCCAGATGGGCGTTGTCCCGCCCCACCACCCGGGCCAGCAGATCGCCGCCACCCGTGATCGAGAACGCCTCGACGATCTCCGGTACGGCGGCCAGCGCGTCCCCTACGTCGTCCAGATGGCCTTGAGTGACCTCGATGTGCACGAACGCCAGGACCGGGTGGTCGAGCGCGGAGGGAGAGAGCGAGGGCCCCGTGCCGGTGATCACGCCGTCCCGCTCCATACGGTCCAGACGGGCCTGGAGCGTGCCGCGGGCGACGCCGAGGATGCGGGCGTACTCGCGCACGCTGGTGCGCGGCTGCTCCAGCAGGAGCCGCAGGATGCGGGTGTCGAGTTCGTCCACGCTCATGAGGACCGACTGTACCAATGGCTCATCCGTGGACGGACCGCGTACACCGCCCGACCTGGGCCGTTGGTATTCCGCCGGACGCGCACGGGCCTATTGGTATTGGACCAATGGTCCAGTGATTCAGGCAACACTTGAGCCAGTGCCCTCTGGGATGCTCTCATGGACACGTCGATGGCGCTGCGGATCCCGCGGCGCCTTTTTCGTGCAGATGGCCACAAGGGGGCGGACAGCAGTGCTGAAGAGGGTGTTCGTGGCTCCGGACCCGGGGCGGACGCGGTTGCGTTTCGCCGCCCGGGCCGTCCTCGGCATCGGGCTGGCGGTCGTGGTGTGCGGGGCCGCCGGGCACTCGCTGCCCGGCGCGGTCACCGGTGGCCTCGCCGCGCTGCTCGCCCTGTTCACCGTCGCCGACACCACCGTGCGCGGGCAGGCGGTCACCACCGCGCTGCTGCCCGCCGTCGGCGTGCCCGTGCTCGCCGCCGCGGCCGGGCTGCACGACCACCCGGTGGCACGGGACCTGGCCTTCCTCGCCGTGATCGGCGCCGGCGTGTACGCCCGCCGCTGGGGTCCGCGAGGCCACAGCCTCGGCGTGTTCGCCTTCATGACCTTCTTCGTGGCCCAGTTCCTGCACGCCACGCCCGGACAGCTGCCCGAGCTGTACGCCGCCGTCCTGCTGTCCGTGCTCAGCGCGGCCGCCGTCCGCTTCGGGCTGTGGTGCTACGAGCGCGGCCTGCCCCCGGCCGTCGTAACCGCGCCGCCCGCCGGGACCGGACTCGCCCGCGTGACCACCCGGCAGGCGGTCCAGGCGGTCGCGGGCAGCGGGTTCGCGCTGGTCGTGGGCCAGCTGGTGTCCGGGCAGCGCTGGTACTGGGCCCTGGGCGCCACCTGGTGGGTCTTCGTCAACACCGCCTCGCGCGGCGAGACACTGGTACGCGGCTTCCGGCGGGTCCTCGGCACCGTCATCGGCATCGGCCTCGGCCTGCTCCTGGCCGTCCCCGTGCACGGCGCGCCCGTCCCCACGGCCGTCCTCGTCGCCGTCGCCGTCTTCGGGATCTTCTACACGGCAGCCGTCTCCTACACCTGGATGATGCTCTGGGTGACCCTGCTCGCCGAACTGCTCTACGGCCTGCTCGGCGTCCTCAGCCCCGGCTTGCTCGCCCTGCGCCTCACCGAGACCGCAGTCGGCGCCCTCGGCGCGGTGCTCGCCGTACTGTTCGTGCTCCCCGTCACCACCCACGCCACCACCGACACCTGGATCCAGCGCGCCCTGCGTTGCGTGCACACCTGCACCGCCGAGGCCGCCGCCCGGCTCGCGGGCTCGGCGACGGCCGACCCGGCGCCCCGCGTGGCCGAACTGGAGCAGCTGCTCGGGCGGGTCCGGCTCTCGGTCGCCCCGCTGGTGCACCCGCTGAACCCGATGCTCGGCCGCAAGCGGCGCGCCCGCCGGGTGCTCGCCCTCCTCGACGACTGCGCCCGCGAGATCCGCGGCCTGGTCGCCGTCGCCGCCGACCCGGAGGCCTCCCACGACGCCCGCCTGGCCGCCGCCTGCTGGCGGGTGGAGGCCGCGGTCGAGGCGCTCACCGACGGCGGCCGTGAGCACGTCCACCGGCCCGCCGAGGCCCCGGCCGAGCCGGCCCTGGCCCACCTGCACGGCCTCGAACGGGCGCTGGCCGACCTGGCCGAGCCGCTGCGGACGCCGTCGGGGTCGCCGCTGGTGGGTGCCTGAGAGGACACCACCCCTGTTGGTCTAGACCGAACGTGATCGACTGCTACCGTCGGCACTGGCGCGGACCGAGAGGGGACAGCGGTGGCAGAAGGCGGCAGGCGACGCAGGGCGTTCATCGGGTCGTTCACGGCGGCGGGCGGGCCCGGGCTGGTCATCGCGGATGTCCACCCGGGCAGCGGCGCACTGAGCCTCACCGGCGGCCTCGGGACCGTGCCCGACCCCTCCTACCTGGCCCTGTCCCCGGACGGGGACATGCTCTACGCGGTCAGCGAGACGGCCGAGGGCGCGGTCGCCGCGTTCCGCGTCGGCGGTGACAAGCCGGAGCCCGCCGGCCCGCCCGTGCCGATCGGCGCCGGCGGCCCCACGCACCTCAGCCTGTACGCCGGTCACGTCCTGACCGCCGACTACGGCTCCGGCAGCGTCACCGCCGTGCCGGTCCGCCCGGACGGCTCCCTCGCGCCGGCGCCCTCGGGGCAGCTGCGGCACACCGGTTCCGGACCGCACGACCGGCGCCAGCGCGGCCCGCACGCCCACCAGGTGCAGCCGGACCCCAGCGGCCGGTGGGCGGTCAGCGTCGACCTCGGCACCGACTCGGTGCGCGTTTGCACGCTCGACGGCGGCGTCCCCGCCCTGCACCGCGAGATCGCGCTCCGTCCCGGCTCGGGCCCCCGCCACCTGGCCTTCCACCCGGACGGCGAGCACGCCTACGTGGTCAACGAACTCACCCCGACCGTCACCGTCTGCCTCTGGGACGCCGCAGGAGGCTCCCTGAAGCCGCTGAGCGAGGTCCCGGTCCTGCCGGGCGCCCCCGCCGGCGACGCCTACCCCTCGGGCATCGTGGTCTCGCCCGACGGCCGCTTCGTGTGGACCGCGACCCGAGGCGAGGACGTCCTGTCCGTGTTCGCGGTGCAGGGGGACGGTCTACGGCTGACCGGCACGGTGCCGTGCGGCGGGCACTGGCCGCGCGCGTTGGCCGAGCACGACGGCTTCCTCTACGCGGCCAACGAGCGCTCCGGTGACGTGACCTGGTTCGCCGTCGAGGAGGGCTCGGGGGTGCCCCGCTACGACGGCTCGGTCGAGGTCGCCGCGGCCTCCTGCGTCGTCTTCGGCTAGGGGCCTTTCTTCCGGATCGGGCCGGCCCCGCGCCCCCGGCAGGATCCGGAGGACGGGGTCATGGGTCGCGGCGCCGTACGGCGAAGGGCCCGCTCCAGTGGCTGGAGCGGGCCCTGTGTCGTGCGGATGCCGTCCGGGTCAGCGGACCGGCGTGCCCTGCGGCTGCGGGGAGATGCCCAGCGCGGTCGTGTACTTGGCGAGGGCGAGCTTGCCGATCGCCGGGTAGGCGCCCAGCGCCTCGGCCGTGGGGCAGCCCGCCTCCTCGGCGGCCGCCGCCAGCAGCGCCGGGTCGATCTCCGGACCGATCAGGTACGGCGCCAGGGCCAGCTGCTGCGAGCCCGAGGAGCGCAGCTGCTCGGCGACGGAGGCGATCGAACCCTCCTGGTCCAGAGCCGCCGCCATCACCGGCACGGCCAGGCGCGCGGCGAGCAGCATGCCCGTGATCCCGGCCGCCTGCACGGCCTCCTCGCCGCCCACCGAGGCCAGGATGATGCCGTCGGCGGCGGTGGCCACGGTGAACAGCCGGGCGCGGTCGGCGCGGGCCAGGCCGGCCTCGGACAGGCGCACGTGCAGCGCCTCGGCGAGCAGCGGGTGCGGGCCGAGGGCATCGGTCAGGTCGGCGGCGACCCGGCTGTCCATCACGGACTGGCGGACCTGGCGCAGCAGCGCGCTGTCCGGACCGGCCAGCAGCGGGACGACGACCGCGACCGGGCCGTCGGGCTCCTTGACCTGCATGCCGGCGGCGACGGCCTGCTCGTAGCGGGCGGTGCGCTCCTCGGCGGCGCGGGTCAGCACGGAGCGGAGGGTCGGGAACTCGGAGTCGTCCCCCTCCACGAAACCGATACGGGCGTCCAGGCCGGGCAGCTCGGAGCGGGCGATGCTCACGACCTCCTCGGCGAGGCTGCGCGTGGCGGCGCTGGGCGCGCCGGGCACCGCGAGGACGAGCGCGGGCGCGCCCTCGGGAGCCACCAGCGGTTCCGGTCGGCGGTGCCGTCCGGGCTGGCGGGGTCGCGGCATTCGTACTGGCAGGCCGGACGCGGGCCCAGTGGGGGAGCTCATGGCGCCGCATGTTACTGGCTTCCTGGGCTCCCTTGTTCGGGGAGGGTGCAGGTGAGCGGTATCCGTCCGGTTTTGTCTGATGAGTTACGTCCGCTTGGCGCATGTTCCGGGCACTTGCCGGACACATGTGCCGTGAAGGGGGTCAATCCCCTTTTGTGGGGACCACGTAGAGCATGGCCGGATCACCCGGCAGGGTGAGCGGCCCGGCCGCCAGCTCGGTCGCGATCCGCACACATCCGTGCAGCGGATCGCCCTGAGCCGGAACCGGTAGGGCGTGCGGCAGCCGCTCGGCCACCTCCTCGCGCAGCGGTGCGAGGAGCGGCTCGCCCATCTTGAAGAGGCCGCCGGTGAACGCCACTTCCGGCGCACCGGAGGCCGGGCACACCGCCGCGGCGGACTCGGCCATGTTCCGCGCCGCCGCGCCCAGGATCCCGGCGGCGACCGGGTCGTCCGGGGCGCAGGCGGCCACCCGGGGCGCGAAGGAGGCCAGCAGCGCGGGGCGGTCGGTACGGGGGTAGAGCAGGCCGGGCAGCCCCCGCACCGGGCCGAACTGTTCCTCGGCGCAGGCCAGCAGCGGGGCGGAGCCGCCGTCCCGGCCGTCGTGGGCGCGCAGCGCCGCCTCCAGCCCGGCCCGCCCGATCCAGGCACCGCCGCCGCAGTCGCCCAGCAGATGACCCCAGCCGTCCGCGCGCCGCCAGCCGGTCAGGTCGGTGCCGATGGCGATGAGGCCGGTGCCCGCGGCGACCACGGCACCCGGACGCGGCCCCAGGGCCCCCACGTAGGCCGTCACGGCGTCGGCGGCGAGCGCCACGGAACGCACGCCGAGCTCCCCGCCGAGCGCGCCCGGCAGTTCGGCGCGCAGGGCGTCGCCCAGGGTGGCGAACCCGGCGGCACCGACGACGGCAGTACTCAGCTCTCCCACCCCGGCCTCGGCCGCCGACGCACGGGCCAGCGGCACCAGTTGGGCCATCAGATGGGCGGGATCGATCCCGCGCGCTCCGGTGCGGACCGGCTCCCGCGACTCCCGCACGGCCCCCGGCGGCCGCCCCGGAACACCGACGGCGACCCGGAGACCGGAGCCCCCGGAGTCCACGGCCAGATAACCGGCGACGGTCACGGCAGACGCCAGTCCACCGGCTGCCCTCCCTGCTGGATCAGCAGGTCGTTGGCCCGGCTGAACGGCCGCGAGCCGAAGAACCCGCGGTCGGCCGACATGGGCGAGGGGTGCGCGGACTCCACGGCCGGCAGACGGCCCAGGAGCGGCCGGAGGTTGCGGGCGTCGCGGCCCCACAGGATCGACACCAGCGGCTTGCCGCGTGCCGCCAGGGCCCGTATGGCCTGCTCGGTGACCTCCTCCCAGCCCTTGCCGCGGTGTGCGCCCGGCTTGCGCGGGGCGGTGGTGAGCGCCCTGTTGAGCAGCAGCACACCCTGCTCGGTCCACGGCGTCAGATCACCGTTGGACGGCTGCGGCAGTCCCAGGTCGGTGTTCAGCTCCCGGAAGATGTTGATCAGGCTGGGCGGCAGCGGACGTACCTCGGACGCGACCGAGAACGACAGCCCCACCGCGTGCCCGGGGGTGGGATACGGATCCTGCCCGACGATGAGGACGCGTACCTCGTCGAAGGGCTGTTGGAAGGCCCGCAGGACGTTGGGGCCGGCCGGAAGGTAGGTGCGTCCCTCGGCGATCTCGGAGCGCAGGAAGTCGCCCATCCCGGCGATCCGTCCGGCGACGGGTTCCAGGGCCTTCGCCCAGCCCGCTTCGACGATTTCATGCAACGGTCGTGGTGCCACGGGCGTCACCCTACTGCCGTGGACACGGCGGTGATCAACCAGTGGCCAACACCCCAGGGGTCAAGTTTCCTGGACACGGGACCCTCAGCCGACCACCGCCGCCCGCACGCACAGCACGTCCGGCAGGTGCGAGGCCAACTGCCGCCAGCTGTCGCCGTCGTCGGCCGAGGCGAACACCTCACCGTTGCGGTTGCCGAAGTACACGCCCGCCGGGTCGGCGTCGTCGGTGCACAGGGCGTCCCGCAGCACCGTGCCGTAGTGGTCCTCCTCCGGCAGTCCCGCCGACAGGGGTTCCCAGTTCTTGCCCGCGTCCTGGGTGCGGAAGACCCGGCAGCGGTGGCCGGCGGGCACCCGGTCGGCGTCGGCGTTGATCGGGAAGACGTACGCGGTGTCCGGGCGGTGCGGGTGGGCGGCCACCGCGAAACCGAACGTCGACGGCAGTCCCGCGCCGATGTCGGTCCACTGCGCGCCCGCGTCGTCGCTGCGGTACACCCCCCAGTGGTTCTGCAGGTACAGCCGGTCCGGGTTGACCGCGTCCCTGGCGACCTTGTGCACGCACTGGCCGAACTCCGGGTCGGGATCCGGCAGGAACACCGCGGAGACACCCGAGTTGGAGGGTGTCCAGCTCGCCCCGCCGTCCGTGCTGCGGAACACCCCGGCGGTGGAGACGGCCACGGTCACCGACCGCGGATCGCGCGCGTCGGTGAGCACCGTGTGCAGGCCCTCACCGCCACCGCCCGGCACCCACTGGGAGCGGGTCGGGTGCTCCCACAGGGGACGCACCAGCTCGAAGCTCTCCCCGCGGTCCTCCGAGCGGTACAGCGCGGCCGGCTCCGTGCCCGCGTACACCACGTCCGGTTCGGCGGCTGCCGGGTGCAGCTGCCAGACCCGCTCCAGCGAAGCGCCGGTGTCCTTGGGGAACCTGACGGCGGGCCGGGCCGGTTCGGTCCAGGTGCGGCCCAGGTCGTCGGAGTGGAACACCGACGGGCCCCAGTGCGCGCTGTCGCCGCCCGCGAGGAGCCGCGGTGCGCCGCCGCGGGTGTCGATGGCGACCGAGTAGATCGCCTGGGCGTTGAAGTAGGGGCTGTCGTCGAACTTCCAGGCGCCTGCCCGGCGCCGCCCGATGAACAGGCCTTTGCGGGTGCCCACGGCGAGCAGAATCTCGGTCATGCCGATCACCTCCGGGACGTCTTCGTCCAGGTAGTCGTCAGATACCGGTCAGTCTGCACCCAGCCACTGACAGTCGGCTCCAGGCGGCGCGTCCACGCAGGTCACGGGGGTGCCGACGGCCTGTCGCGAAGATCGACCGGTTCCGTTGCGCCATGTGCCTGCGCCAAGGGGGTGTCTCGTGCGACCGTCGAGGAGACGGCTCGTCGTGAGCAACGGGGCGGCCCCGCCCGTATGGGAGGTCGGTCCGGCCTGTCGGTGCGCTCGTGAGGAGGATGCCTTTGAAGGCGTTCCGTGGTCCCAAGGTGTGGCTGTGGCGCTGGCGGCGCAATCCGCTCAGGCGCCGGGCCGACGTGGTGGAGGCCTGGGTGGTGCTCGCCGCCTGGCTGCTGACCATGCTGGCCGGCGTGCCGGCGGGCCTCGCGGCGGCCGGGTCGGTGGAGCACGGACTGGCCAGGGAGCGCGCCGCCTGGCATCCCGTCGTCGCCCGTGTCGTCGCGAAGGCACCCGGCAGGTCCGGCGCCGAGGACGCCGGCGGCGAGCGGGTCTGGGCCGAGGTGCGCTGGACCGTCGCGGACGGCTCCGCCCACACCGGCCAGACCCGGGTCGCGCCGGGCAGCAAGGCCGGGACGCCGGTCACCGTCTGGACGGATCCGCGGGGTCACCTGGTCACCCGGCCCACCACCGCCTCCGAGGCGGCCTTCCGCGCCACCCTGACCGGAGCCCTGGTGGGGTTGAGCGCCGCCGCCGTTCCCTTCGTCGGGGGCCTCCTCCTCCGCGGCCGCCTGGACCGCCGCCGCATGGCCCGCTGGGACGCGGAGTGGGCCCGGCTGGGGCCGCAGTGGGGCCGGACGACCGGATGACCGCCGCCGCGGCCCGGTGGGTGCCCAGGGCCCTTCTTCCGGATCAGGCCGGCCCCTGGCCGCGGCGCATCCTGGCCGACCTCGTGCCCCGCGCCCTCGGCAGGATGCGGAAGACAGCTCCTACAGGCCCGCCATGACCCTCCGGCAGGTCCTGAGCAGCGCCTCGTCCTCGGGGATGTCATGGCTGCCGGACCCGCCCTCGC
This sequence comes from Streptomyces sp. NPDC044061, assembly GCF_056434305.1. Classification (NCBI taxonomy): domain Bacteria; kingdom Bacillati; phylum Actinomycetota; class Actinomycetes; order Kitasatosporales; family Streptomycetaceae; genus Streptomyces; species Streptomyces sp. NPDC044061. Next base: position 66,332 of record NZ_JBWKFL010000034.1, read on the forward strand.
GCGCCATGTGGCGCCGGAGGTCGGCCAGTTCCGCGGCCACCAGGTCGCGCAGGGGCGCGGCCGCCGGGCCCATGGCGGCGAGGCACCGCGCGACAGGGCCGCGGGTGCGGGGGTGTTCCGACCAGGCGGCCCGGAGCACCGGCAGCACGGGTTCCGGGTCCCGGCCGACGTGCCACAGCGCGCACGCGGCCGACGCCCGCTGCCCTACGTGCCCCGAAGCGGCCGACCGGTGCAGCTCCGGCAGGGCCGCGCGGGCGGCCGGACCGAGCCGGCCCAGATGCCGGGCGGCCAGGCGGCGGCTCCCCGGCTCACCCTGTGTCAACTCCCGTAGTAGGACCGGCAGTACGACGGTGGCGTCGCCCTCCGCCGACCACAGCGCGCCCGCCGCGGCGGCCGCGTGCCGGGAGTGCAGCAGTTCCCGCAGGACCGGTGCCGCCGGCGCCGCGGCCCCGAGAACGTCCAGTGTCTCGATGACCGGTGCGGCGAGCGCGCCCCCCGGCCCCGGGCCGGACGGCGCACCGGACAGCAGGCGCAGTACCTCCGGTGCCGCGTCCCTGTCGCCGATGGCCCCGAGCGCCGCCAGCAGGGAGCCGGCGAGGGTGTCGGTGGCGGGGGAGTCCAGGGGTGTCCGGCTCAGCCGGTGCCGTAACGCGGGGGCCAGGGGAGCCGCGGCGGGGCCGAGGTGCGCGATCTCGTAGCCCAGGCCGTCGGGTACGACCGGGCCGGCCAGGACCTGGGCCAGGACCGGCACGGCCCGCGGATCGCCGCTCCTGGCCAGGGCTTTCAGGGGGCCGCCGAGGGTGGGTGCGCCGCGCTCCCAGCGGTGCGTCCACAGCTCGGGCCGGGCGGTCACCAGCGAGTGCAGGTCGTCCGCCGCGGGCGCGGCCAGTTCGAACAGCTCCGACAGGACCGACGCCGCGACGTCCCGTAATCGGTCCTGGTCCGTGCCCAGTTGGGCGCCGATCAGGGCCACGGGTCCCGAGCAGTCGGCCCGCCAGCCGCGGAACAGCACCGCCGACAGGCTCACGGCATTGCACCGGTCCATCGGGTCCGGACTGGTCAACTGCCCGGTGAGCAGGGCGATCCGGTCACCGGTCCGGTCGCCGAGCGCGGTGTGCAGGGTGCGCAGCAGCTGGGCGCCCTCCTCGTCCGAGGGACGCAGCCGCCGTAACCGTCCCACCAGGGTGTCGTTCCGGGGCGGGTCCGGCACAGGGGTGCGGAGCGCGGACCTGTCCCGCAGCAGCCGGACGGCCGTCGGCACCAGGTCGGCCGGGAGCCGGTCCGGGGCGCCGAGCGCGAGCTGGCCGAGCGCGGCCAGCCGCAGCGCGGGGTCGTAGGGCGGAGCGCTCTGTGCGGCCAGGAGTTCCACAGCGGCCGCTGCGTGCGCCGGGTGCCTGCGCATGAACAGGCCGAGGGCCTCCGTGAGCGCGAACAGGACCTGGTCGTCCCGTTCGACCGGGATCCGCCGGCGCAACAGATCCAGGACGCGAGCCGGGCCGTCGATGAACCGGACGACGGCGCCTGCCGCCGCCCGGCGCACTCCCGCGTCCGGATCCCCGAGGAGGGACACGAACACCTCGGCGTCCGCGGCCACCGCCTCACGCGCGCGTGCGTCCCCGCTCTCCGACCCTATGCGGACCAGCAGTTCGACGATGCAGCCCCGGTCCGGCACCGCCTCGCGGGCCGCGAGCGAGCACAGGAAGGGAACGCAGGCCAGCGTCGAGTCGTACACGTTCCCCTGGTGGTGCACCGCGCCGTACATGCCGTCGAGCGCGGTCTGTCGCTCGGCGGCGTCGGCGGAGGCCAGCCCCCGCAACCAGTCGGGTACGTCCTCCGCGCTGCCGTACGCGTGCCGCAGCGAGGCCCAGTCGACCTCGTCGATCCCCGTGAACACGTTGTCCTCCCCAGACGAGTGCCACCTGATCGCGAGTCTGCACCACGGCACTGACAACGAAGCGGAACCACGCACTGACTGTGTGCGATCCGTCGGCTGTCACCGGCCACCGGGCGGGATCCGGCCCGGTGGCCCCGAGGAGGGATCAGTTCCGGCCGGGCAGGGCCCGCTCCAGGATCGCGTCCAGATCGGCGCCGGAGGGCAGCGTGCCGAACGCGTGGCCCCAGTCCCCGCCGAGCCGGCTCGCGCAGAAGGCGTCCGCGACCGGGTGCGGGGCGTACCGGACCAGCAGGGAGGCCTGGAGGGCGAGGGCCATCCGCTCGACCAGCCGGCGGGCACCCGCCTGGTCGGTTCCGGCCAACTGGTCCTTCAGCCCGGCCACGGCGGTGTCCAGGCGGGCGTCCGCCCCGCGCGCGAGGGAGAGTTCGGCGAACAGGGCCTCGGCGGTGTCCGCTTCCCGGCCCAGGGCGCGCAGCACGTCGAGGGCGTTGACGTTCCCCGAGCCCTCCCAGATGGAGAGCAGGGGGGCCTCCCGGTAGTGGCGGGGCATGCCGGACTCCTCGACGTACCCGTTGCCGCCCAGGCACTCCAGGGCCTCGGCGGTGAACGCAGGTCCCCGCTTGGTGACCCAGTACTTGCCCACGGCGGTGGCGATCCGCCGGAAGGCCCGCTCTCCGGCGTCACCGCGCACCGCCCGGTCCGCCGCTCCGGCCAGTCGCAGCGTGAGCGTCGTCGCCGCCTCCGACTCCAGCGCCAGATCGGCCAGTACGTTGCGCATCAGCGGCTGGTCGACGAGCCGCGCGCCGAACGCGCTGCGGTGCCGGGCGTGGTGGCCCGCCTCGACGAGCGTCTTGCGCATCAGGGTCGCCGAGGACATCACGCAGTCCAGACGGGTGCAGTTGACCATCTGGATGATGGTCTTCACACCCCGCCCCTCCGGACCCACCAGCCAGGCCACCGTCCGGTCGAACTCCGGCTCCGAGGAGGCGTTGGACCGGTTGCCGAGTTTGTCCTTCAGCCGCTGGATGCGGAAGGTGTTGCGGCTGCCGTCCGGCAGGATCCGCGGCACCAGGAAGCAGGAGAGTCCGCCCGGGGCCTGTGCCAGCACCAGGAAGACGTCACACATCGGCGCCGACGTGAACCACTTGTGCCCGCGCAGCGTGTACACGCCGGGCTCGCCGGTGGGCGTCGCTTCCGTGGTGTTCGTACGGACGTCGGAGCCGCCCTGCTTCTCGGTCATGCCCATTCCGGCGAGCAGTCCGGGCTTCTCGGTGGGGACGCGCAGGCCCGGGTCGTACGTACGGCTGGTCAGCAGCGGTTCGTAGACCTTGGCGAGTTCCGGCTGAGCGCGCAGAGCGGGGATCGCGGCGTACGTCATCGATGTCGGGCAGCCGTGCCCGGCCTCGGTGTGCCCCCACACCAGACCGCCCGCCGTACGGGCCACATGGGCGCCGGGCCGGTCGTCCGCCCACGGGGCGCCGGCCAGGCCCTCGGCGACCGCTGTCCGCATCAGATGGTGCCAGCTGGGGTGGAACTCGACCTCGTCGATCCGCCGGCCGTAGCGGTCGTGGGTGCGCAGCTCCGGCTCGTGCCGGTTCGCCTGCTCGCCCCACTCCTGGGCCTCCTCGCTGCCGGCGCGCAGCCCCAGCCGCCGGATGCCGTCCTCGGCCCAGCCGGCACCCTCCCGGCGCAGCCCCTCCAGCAGGGCACGGTCGGCGGAGGCGTCGTACGGGGCCAGGGGCGGGGCCTGGTTGGTGACGTCGTGGGTGGCGTACTGCGACTGGGGCGCCGACTGCGCGAGTATCGAGACCATACGGCCATGTTGCACTCATCCTGCGGCTGTAGCAATGATGCAACATGAAGACGCACGTACAGTACGTGCCCATGCGCATGAACACCTCGGTCGAGCCGGGCCGGGCAGGGTTGCGGCCGCTGTCCGCGCGGTCGGTCGTGCTCAGCCTGCTGCTGGGCGTGCATCCGCCGGAGCTGCCGGTGAAGGACCTGGTCCGGCTGGTGGAGCCCTTCGGGGTCGGCGGCTCCACGCTCCGGGCCGCGCTGAGCCGGATGGTGGCCGCCGGGGACCTGCGCCGCACGGACGCCGTCTACGGGCTCAGCGACCGCCTGCTGGCCCGCCAGCGCCGCCAGGACGAGGCGCTGCGTCCTCGCACGCGCGCGTGGGGCGGCGACTGGGAGATGGTGGTGATCACGGCGACCGGGCGCGGCCCCGCCGAACGCGCCGACCTGCGCGGCCGGCTGACCGCCCTGCGCCTGGCCGAACTCCGCGAGGGCGTCTGGCTCCGCCCCGCCAACCTCGCCCGGCCCCTGCCGTCCGACCTCGCGCGCGTGGCCCAGTCCTACACCGCCCGCCCCGACGGGTCCGCGCAGGAGCAGGTCGCCCGGCTGTGGCCGCTGGACGACTGGGCGGCCACCGCACGGACGCTGCGGGCTCGAGCGGCCGGCGCCCGGCACCCGGCCGACCGTCTCACCTCCTTCGCCGCGGCCGTTCGCCATCTGCTCACCGACCCCGTGCTCCCGCCCGGACTCCTGCCCGCCGGCTGGCCGGGGGAGGCGCTGCGCACGGCCTATGCCGCGTACCAGCGGGAGTTGGCGGCCTCGCTGGGGACGACGGGAGCGTGAGGGGTGGCCCGGGTGCGGACGTCGTACGGTTCCTCGCCGGCCTTCCCGGCCACGGCGCCTGCCGGCGCCCCGGAGGCCGCCGTCCGTGGCGGACGGCGGCCCATCGGCGCCTACTCGTAGGTGATGTCCGAGGACGCGTACTTGCAGTACGCGCTGTCCGGACCGGTGCCGTTCTTGGCCGGCTCGGCGCCGGTTTTGTTGCCGATGTACTTCTGGCAGGGAACGATCTTCTTTCCGCTGTCACCGACGATGGTGATGTTCTTCAGCGTCGCGCTGTCGCCGTAGTTGGTGTTGATGCCGACGATCGCGCTGCCCTTGTAGGTCGCCTCGATGGTGTTGAGGTTGATCGTTCGCCTGTACTGCGTCCTGCAGTTGCCGCACGAGCGGACCAGCTTGCCGAAGTTCCGCACGGCGAAGCCGGAGACGTTCAGGGTCCCGGCGCCGTTGAACTGGAACACCTTGTCACTGGCCTCCTTCGCCCCGCCGCCGCTCACGGTGTAGACGTTGGAGGACGAGGAGCCGAGGAAGGTGGCCGCGTCCTCGCCGACGTCCTCCCACCACACGTTCTGCAGCGTGCAGCTGCCCAGGCAGTGGATGCCGTCCGCGGCGGGGGAGCCGATGATGACGTTCTTCAGCACGGTGCCGGGGGCCAGTTCCAGGATCGGGTCCTGGCTCTCGCTCTGCCCGTCGGTGCCGAGGTCCCCGGTGCCGTACAGGCGCTTCATCCCGTAGTCCTTGGTGCCGGACAGCGAGACGGTGGCGGAGACCGCCTGGCTGCCGTTGGCCGTGGGCCAGGTCGCCGCGCCCGCGGTCCCGTCGACAGCCATGACCATGCCATCAACGCCTCGCGCAGGCGGTTTTCGGTCAGTGAGGAAGCGGGGTGGGAGCGCCGTGCCGACCGGTCTAGCGGGTCTCCTCCGCAGGCGTCCCGGGGGCCTCGGCACCGGCGGCCGGGGGGCCTTCCGGCTCGGCGGGCGTGGCCGAACCCGCCTTCGCGGGAAGGTGGTTGAACAGCAGGTTCAGGGCGATCGCCGTCAGGCAGCCCGCACTGATGCCGCTGTTCATCACCGTCTGGAACCAGTCCGGGAACTTCGCGTAGACCGTGGGCACGCCCACCGGCAGCAGGCCGACGGCCACCGAGACGGCCACCACCGTCAGGTTGTCGTTCCCCCTGAAGCCGACGCGGGCCAGCGTGCGCAGTCCGCTCGCCGCGACCGTCCCGAACATCACCAGGCCCGCCCCGCCGAGCACCGGCGCGGGGATCGCCGCGACCACCGCGCCCAGTTTGGGCAGCAGACCGAGCAGGACGAGGATGCCGCCGGCCGCCGCGACCACCCAGCGGCTGCGCACCCGGGTCATCCCGACCAGGCCCACGTTCTGTGCGTACGCCGTGTACGGGAAGGTGTTGAGCACTCCGCCGAGGACGGTCGACAGGCCGTCCGCGCGCAGGCCGTCGGCCAGCGAGCGCGGCTCCACCCGCCGCCCGGTCATCTCACCGACGGCGATCAGGTCACCGGTGGTCTCCGTCATCGTCACCAGCGCCACCACCAGCATGGAGACGATCGCGGACGCCTTGAACCCCGGGGCGCCGAAGTGGAACGGCGTGCTGACCCCCAGCCAGTCCGCGTCCCCGACCCCGCCGAAGTCGGTGAACCCGAACGGCACGGCGACGGCCAGGCCCACCGCGATGCCGATCAGCACGGCGATCCGGCCGAGGGGGGCCGGCGCGAACCGCTGCACGCCGAGCACGACCGCCAGCACGAACGCCGCCAGCGCCAGGTTCCTCGGCTCCCCGAAGTCCTTCGCGCCGGCGCCGCCCGCGGCCCAGTTGCCCGCCACCGGCAGCAGCGAGACGCCGATGATCAGGATTACCGTGCCGGTGACCAGCGGCGGGAAGAAGCGCAGCAGCCGGCCGAAGACCGGTGCGAGCAGCACGATGGCGAGTCCCGCGACGATCACCGACCCGTAGATCGCGGGCAGCCCGCCGCCCGTCGTCCCGATTAGTACCATCGGCGACACGGCCGCGAACGTGCAGCCCTGCATGATCGGCAGCCGTACGCCGAACCGCCAGAACCCGACGCACTGGATCAGCGTGGCCACGCCGCACACCAGCAGATCGGCGGTGATCAGATACGCCAGGTCGGCGGGCGACAGCTTCATCGCGCCGCCCACGATCAGCGGCACCGCGACGGCGCCCGCGTACATCGCGAGCACATGCTGGAGACCGAAGGCCGCCAGCTGCCGTACCGGTGGTATCGCGTCGACGGGGTGGACCTCGGCGGTCGGGGACATGGGGACTCCAGAGCGGCGGTGGGGAAGTGGCATCCGAACAGCAGGTGACCGTAGGCGCCTTGAACAGTCTGTTGATTTCCGGTGGGTTGCCGGTGTGTGTCATGGCCATCCGGAGGCGGTCGACTCCGCTACGCCGTCCGCGCCGCCCCCAGCAGCGCGTCCCAGTCGGCCAGCTTGACCACACCCCGGCCCAGGCGAGTGCCCAGGTCGGCCTCGGCGCGCTCGATGGCCTGCCAGCCCGCCCACGGCACCGGCTCCATGCCCGCCGCCCGCAGCGCCGGGACGGCGTCGTCCGGCACGCCGTCGCGTACGAGCGCGGGCGCGTCCGTGAGCAGGGAGATCGCGGTCTCCTTGGCGCACGGACGGTTGGTGCCGATGACACCCGTCGGGCCGCGCTTGATCCATCCGGCGACGTACTCGCCCGGGGAGGGGGTGCCGTCGCGCAGCACGCGGCCCTCCCGGTGCGGCACGGTGCCGCTCGACGCGTCGAACGGCAGCCCCTCCAGCGGCATCCCGCGATAGCCCACCGAACGCAGCACCAGCTGTGCCGGCACGTCCTCGTACCGGCCGGTGCCCGTCACGCCGCCCTGTCCGTCCGGCGCCGTCCGCTCGAACCGCACGGCACTCACCCGGCCGCCTTCCGCGAGCACTTCCACGGGCCGCAGGAAGAACCGCAGCCGGATCCGCCGGTCCGTGCGCAGGGGCGCGGCGGCCGCCCAGCCGCGCAGCGCCTCCACGTTGCGGTGCTGTACGGCGGGCAGCGCGGAGGGGTCCGCGTATCCGGGGTCCAGCTCCAACTCGTCCGCGTCCAGCGAAACCTGGGTTCCGGGCAGGCCGCCCAGCTCGCGCAGCTCCTTGGTGGTGAAGCGGGCCTGTGAGGGGCCGCGCCGGCCGACCATGTGGACCTCGGCGACCCCGCTCGCCGCCAGCGCGTCCAGCGCCGCCTGCGGCATGTCCGTCGGGCGCAGCTCACCGGCGCCCCGCACCAGCATCCGGGTGACGTCCACGGCCACGTTGCCCACGCCGATGACCACCGCCGACCTGACACCGCGCACGAACCCGGCGTCCACGGCGTCCGGATGCGCGCTGTACCAGGACACGAACTCGGTCGCCGACCAGCTGCCGGGCAACTCCTCGCCCGGGATACCGAGGTGGCGGTCGGTGGCGGCGCCCACGCAGTACACGACCGCGTGGTACAGCGTCCGCAACCGTTCCACGGGCAGCCCGCCGGGCCCGGTCACCCGGACCCCGCCGAGGAAGCGCACCCGCTCGTGCTCCAGCACCGTCCGCAGGCTGCCCTGCAGGGACTTGATCTTCTCGTGGTCCGGGGCGACGCCGTAGCGCACCAGGCCGTAGGGGCACGGCAGCCGGTCCAGCACGTCCACCCGCACCTCGGGATCCAGCTGGACCAGGGTCTGGGCGGTGTAACACCCGCTCGGCCCGGATCCGACGACGGCGACACGCAGCACGGCGGTGCTCCTTGCCCCAAGGAGAGTGTGCGGACGGCTCCAGCATGGCACCGCCGGGCCTCCGGCGGCAGGGGCCGGCGGGGTGATGCGGACGCGTGTCCGCTCTCCAGGTGACCGCCCCGGCGGTCGCTACTCGCCTCGCTCCTCGGTCGCGAAGAACCGCGACAGATCATGTGCGCGCCCCGCCTCGGCGTCCGCGTCGCTCCCCGGCGGTGCGCCCAGCTCCCAGTCGAGTCCGTAGCGCTTGAACAGCTCGGCCCGCAGCGCCGGTACGGGCATCGGTACTCCTGGTACCAGTGCCGCGTACACCGCGCCCATGAGCAGGGCACGCAGCAGGGGGTAGTCGGCCGTCACGTCCTCGGAGCCGTACCGGGCGACGGTGTCGCCGAGCAGCTCCGACAGGCGGCGCTGCTCCGGGCACTGCACGAAGCCCTCGGCCTGCAGCAGCCCCGCCATGTGCTGGCGCATGAGGACCGGCCGGTCGCGGGCGAGCCCGAGGATCGCGTCGATGGCCCGGGCCAGCCGCTCCCGGCCGTCCTCGGTGCGCGGCTCCCGCTCGAGCGCCTCCTCCAGCGTGCGGTGCATCAGCCGGTGCACGGCGGACTGGACGAGCTGGCGCTTGCCGGGGAAGTAGTACGACACCAGTCCGCGCGCCGACCCCGCCCGGTCCGCGATGTCGCCGAGGGTGGTGGCCTCGAAGCCGTGCTCGTCGACCAGCTCGACGGCGGCCTGCAGCAGCCGCTCCCGAGAACGCCGGCGCAACTCTTCATTGACCGAGGCGCTGCGCGGGGACATCCTGTAACTCCTGCGTTGACTGGCTGCCAGCCAACTATACTCAACGTGGTGGCACCGCTGTGCGCGGGGCCCGTTCAGAGCTGCCGTCCGTCTGGGGCGACGCGGGGGATCGTCTCAGACGGGCGGCGTCGGTTCTGTGTGCCGAGTCCGCCTCTGACCGGTGCGTCGCAGGTCAGACCCTGATTCTGGCTACGCCGCTTCCTCGTCGTCCAGCTCATCAGTTTCGCGCGTGGGAGATTTATGGGAGATCAACTCGCGGGGGCCACGCTCTGAACGGCGAGGGCGGGGATCCTCCCACTCGCGGTGGTGATCCTTCACCGCCACCGAGGCCTCCCACAGCTTGTGCAGATCCGCCGCGATGTCCAGCTTCATCGCCGGCGTCGTGTGGGAGTACGTGCCCTCAACTCCAGGAATAACGTGCCGCATCCGCTCCTCGACCGCAACCCTCGGGTGCTTCAGCTCGTCCAGCCACCCCTTCATGCTGTGGCGCAGGCCGTGCGGGACGACGTCCTCGATACCGGCGACGGCGCGCATGTCCGGCAGCCGGGCCGGCCAGCCGAGCCGGTCCGGCTCCGCCTCGTGGCCGTCTACCGAGCGGCGCCGGATGTCCGAGTAGAAGTAGGCACTGGTGCTCATCCTCCGGCCCTCCGCCGACGGGAAGACCCAGGGCGACTGATGCGAGGCCGGCACCTCGCGCAGCAGCTCGGCGAGGAACGGCGGCAAGATCAGGCTGCCTGTGGAGCCGTACTTCGGATCCACCTGGGCCGGCTTGCCGTCCACCGTACTGGTGCTGCTCCTGCACGAGCAGCCGGAACCCCTGGCCGTGGTCTTCGAGGATGAGGTGCTCGCGCCGTAGGCCGGCCGCTTCGGAGATCCGCAGCCCGCAGTAGGCGATGGTGAGGACCAGGGCATAGCCGACGATGCCGCGCATCTCCCGGGCGTTCCGGGCCGGCAGCAGAGCCTGGCGCGGGGTGGCGAGGATCGTCTCCTGCTGCTGCTTGCCCTTGTACTTGCCCCTGCGCCTCGCCGTGAGCGTAGGGACTGGGTTGTCGCCGCGAACCTTCGAGGTGACGGCGTCGTCGAACATGACCCGCATCATCCTTCGCCGCTCTACCGCGGCCAGCAGCCCACCCTCGTCCTCTCCCGAGCCCTCGACATGCTCGCCACCGCCGACGGCCACCTCGACCCCGGCGGGCGCAGCAAGAACGGGAGGCAGCCGTGAGAGGCCTGACCGCCGCGCAGCGGGAGGTGTTGCTGCTCGTGGCCAACCACAACAGCAACGCGGAGATCGCCACCTGGCGAGGCGTCACCCGCCACTCCGTCGCCGAGATCTTGTCCGCCGCCCGACCTCCGGCTCGGCGCCACCGACCGCGCGCAAGCCGTCGCTGTCGCCCTCGCCGTCGGCGAACTCGGCGTCCACCAGATCCATGTGCCCAGCCAGCAGCGAGAGGCAGCAGCATGAGCGACCGCATCGACTGCTTGCCGCAGTGCGAGATCCCCGACGGCGTGGAGCTCACGGAGGTTTCCCGGCCCCGTCACGCCTGGGACGATGTCCTGGCCTGCCCCAACGAGGGCTGCGGGCGCGCATGGCTCGCCGGCCCGGCCGACGACCCGTCGGCCGGGCCCACCGTCCATGAATGCGCCGACAACGACCGTTGCTGGTCGAGAAGGAGAGGCGGTGACCTCAGCTCGAGCCGGTCGGCGCCGTCTCACCCCGGCCGTCATCCGCCTCCGCCTCCGCCTCCGCCTCCGCCTCCGCCGGGCGAAGCGTTTCCTCAGCCTTCCGCCGCGGTGTCCTCGACCCGTACATCGCAGCAGCGGCACGAGCCAGCTGCCCCTGCAACTGCCTGAACGCCGGCGACCCTGACCGCTTCCGTCTGTGACTTCCGCTCATACAGCACCAACGCGCCACCGCACCGCACGTAACCGCACGTCCTCCGAATGGAGCAAGCCGTGAACGACGCCGCCGCCCCGCAGTGCACGATCTGCTGGTGCACCTTGTACGAGGCCGAGCTCGGGCACCCGGCCTGCCGGCCCTGCACCGATCGGGCCGACGCCAACCTCTTGCCGGGCCCGACGGTTTGTACGCCCGACTCGCCGACTCGCTGCACCCCGGCAGCGGCGGGGTCCGCTGTCTCCGGCAGTCGTCCCCCCCGCCCGTCCGCTTGGAGCCGCTGTCGCTCACAGCCCGCGGGGGAGTCGTCACCATCCTGCAGACGTGGCTGATCGACTGGCACGACTCGTGGCCGTTCCTCGACCGCCGCCCCTGCCCCCGGTCGACGACGAAGACTGACAACTCCCCGCCCCTGCTCCGGCAGGCGGCGGGGCGCTTCGTCGTTCCTACGGGCAGTGCTCCCCGTACTTGACTGCGCCGAGGGTTACTGGCTGCCCGTTCAGTTTCGCACCTGCGGCCGGCTTCTGTGCGCACACCTCCCAGTTCGACTCCATCAGCACCCAGCGCTTCGCGCCCGTGGCGTCGTTCACGGTGATCGACGTACCGCTGTCGAGGGCCTGCCGGGCGGCCTTCACGCTCTTGCCACGGAATTACCTCACCGACATCCAGGAGCGCATCCTCCGCTGTATCCGCCGGCACATCGCCGAGCACGGCGAGGCCCCCACCTACGCGCAGATCGGCGCCGCGGTCGGCATGTGCAGCCGCGCCTTCGTCCACTACGAGCTCGTCGCGAAGGGCGGTATCGTCCGCGAGACCGGCCAGCGGCGAGGGATTCGGCTCGCGTGACCAGTACCGGCCGCTCACCTCCGGCGGCCGGCCGGTACAGCACGGCTGGTGGGATCGTGAGGCGACCGCGCGCAGCGAACTGATCCGCTGGGTCGGTGAGTACGGCACTATGCCCGGCGTCCGGGTCACCCTCACCGACGAGGACACCGGCGAGGAGCCGGCCGTCTGGCCGGAGGAGAGTCCCGGCATTGTCAGTGGTCAGTCGTAAGCTCGAGTCATCCATCAGCCCACGCTCTGGGCTTGGTACCGCCCCTGGCCGTGATGCAGCCGGGGGCGGGCTGCTGTCAGGCCCCGGCTCCGCGTGGCGAACGAGCTTCTTCAGCCCCATCTCGACCGTGTACCGGTCGTGCCCGGCTTCCTCGGCGAACGCGGCCTGCACCTCGGCGGCCTGCTTGGCGGTGAGAGTGCCCTGCTGTGCCGCAGCCCAGGCGGAACGTTTCAGCTCGATCAGCTCGCCGGGAAGGTCGAGTTCTGCCACCACGGGATCCTACGCGGCGGTCGCCATCTCCCCGAGCGCCCGCTCCCTCGAGGTCGCCGCTGTCCACTCGGCGATGAGCCGCTGATACACCGGCCGATCCTCCGCCCGCAGCACGCCGCCCGCCTGCTGCATCAGCGCACGAATATCCGCGTTCACGGCCGAGGTCGGCCGCACGACATCCGGAAACGGGGGAGAGGTGGACATGCGAGCAGCGTAGCCGCGGCCACTGACATTGATATTGGTACGCAGGTTCCGGTGGTCGTGGCTCTGCCACTTGGGAGACAGTCCGGCACCAGCAAGCCGGAGGAACACCCAAGCAATCCGGCAGTACGTCAGGTCAGAGGGGCCGCCACCTGCGGAAACGCTGAGTCCTGGCAGGTCCATGCATCGCTGCCGTCCGTCTGGGGCGACGCGGGGGATCGTCTCGGACGGGCGGCGTGGTGCACCCTGTGCCGCCGTCGTCGTACAGCGGGCGGAGTCCGGGTCAGCCGACCAGGTCCAGCACCGGCAGCAGCGCGTCGGGCCGCTGCGCCACGGGCAGATGGTCCACGAAGTGCACACGGCAGCCCAGCGCGGCCGCACCGCCGTCCGCGGCCCTGCTGTCACCGACCATCAGCACCTGCCGCGGATCGACGCCCAGTTGCGCGCACGCGGCCGAGAACAGCCGGGGGTCCGGCTTCTGCACGCCGTGTTCGTACGACAGCGTGTAGGCGTCCACCAAGGGGTCGAGACCGTGCTCACGGAAGACCGGGCGCAGGTCCCAGCCGATGTTGCTGACCACGCCGACGCCGATCCCGCGCTCGCGCAGCGTGCGCAGCACCTCGGTGGTGTCCGGGTACGGCGCCCAGGCGGCGGGGGACATGTGGCGGTCGTACAGCGCGTCGTGCAGATCCGGATCGGGCAGCGGCACGCGCCGTGACAGCCCGGTGTAGGCGGCCCGGTGCAGTTCGGCGCTCTCGTCCCGTACCGCCCACAGTCCGGCCAGGTCCGCCGGCAGGTCGACCGGGTTCGCCCCGCCGGCCAGCGCCCCGGCCACCTCCAACGCCTTCGCCTTCTCCACCAGTTCGGACTCCGGCAGGGTCAGGCCGGCCTCCTCCAGCACGGCACGCAGCCAGGACTCGGTGGACTCGACGCGGAACAGGGTCCCCGAGAAATCGAAGAGCACGGCAGTCATGCGGCGGACTCTACCCGGGCGCCCGGTGCGGCCCGCCGCCACTCGGCCACGGTCACGGCCACCGCCACCACCAGGGCCCCGAGCAGCCAGCCGCCCACCACGTCCGAGGGCCAGTGCACACCCAGCCACACGCGGGTCAGGCCCACGCCCGCCACGGAGACGGCGGCCACGGCAACCGCCGTACACCACAGAGCGCGGCCCGGGCGGTGGCGGTGCAGCAGCCACAGCAGGAGCCCGCAGACCACGGTGGCCGTCATCGCGTGCCCGGAGGGGAAGGCCGCGTAGTGCGCTGTGTCGACGGGATCCGGCCAGACGGGGCGGGGCCGGCCGACGGCCGCCTTCAGGGACTGCTGCACGACCGTGGCCAGGGCCACGGTGACCGCCGGCCACACCGTCGCCGACCAGGCCGCGCGGCGCCACACCAGCCAGAGCACGGCGGCCGCGCACACCAGGCGCATGGTCAACGGGTCCCAGACCCAGTCCGTCAGAATGCGGAAGGCGTGCGTGAGGCCGTGGTCCCGCACGGCCCAGCGGTGCGTGCGCCGGGAGATGCCGCCGTCCAACGCGAGCAGGGGATGCCACCGCGTCGCGACGAGTGTCAGCAGCAGTGCGGAGCAGGCGGCGAGCACGGCGGCCACGACGGCCGCGGTGCGGTGGACGGGCGGGCGGGGCGGGGGCTCGGCGGGTTGGCGGTGCATGCGGCGATCTTCGTCGACGGGACGGGGTACGGGCCACCACCTCCGGCCGTGCGCTCCGGCTCGTCAGCCCAGGGCCCGCAGCCCCGGTACCAGCGCCACCAGGACCGGGATCACCGGCACCAGCGCGGCCGTCGCCGTCAGGCGCAGCCGGTGCAGTGCCGGGAGGCGGTCCGGGGGAGTCAGCAGCCGGTGCACGCGCTGGGGGACATGCGCCTCGGGGGTGGGGCAGGGCCCGAACACGCCCCGGTCCTCGTTGAGTTCGACCAGGGCCAGCGCGGTCGTCAGCCGGCCGAAGCGCCGGGAGGCCATGTCGTCGGCGGCCAGCTCGACCAGCCGGTGCATCTCGTCGCGGAAGGCGGCGAACACCGGCACCTGCGGGAAGCCGCCCGCCAGCGCGGCCGAGCAGTGCAGCAACCAGTCGTGCCGCGCCCGGTCGTGCCCCTCCTCATGGGCGAGCAGCGCATCCAGTTGACGCCCCTTCAGCCGGCGGAGGGCGGCCGTGGTGATGACGAGCCGGGGCGCGGTACCGGGCAGCCGCCAGACGTCGGGGCGCTCCCCCTCCAGCAGCACCAGCCGCCCGCCGGCCGGCTCCTCGCCCGGCAACAGCGGGGCGCGCACGAGGAGTTCGGTGCGCCGCAGACACCGCCGCGCCCGGGCCCGCACGACCTCACGGACCAGCATCGCCAGGCTCCACAGCCCGCCGCAGGCGAGCGTCACCGCGGTCGCCGCCGCCCACGGCCCGGCCGCGCCGAGAGCGTAGGCGTCCACCACCGCGCGCGGAGCCGTCCCGAACACGTGCCCGCGTACCGCCTGCCAGGCCGCCGCCGCACTGAGCGTCATCGACAGCGCGCAGCACAGCAGCACGGCCGCCACCACGCACTGCCACGCCCACAGGGCGACCACCGGCTCACGGTCCGTCCAGTCGGCCCGGGCGAGCAGCCGCGGGGCGACGACGGCGGTCAGGGCGCCGAGCAGCAACAGTGCCACGGGGACCATCATGGGCAGCACCCTATGAGCGACGCGCCGCCCACGGGTACGGTCCCCGGCGCCGAAGTGACGCAGGCAACGCCCGGGTCCTGCCGGGCCCGGCGGTTCACATCGTCAGCAGCATCGCCACCATGCCGATCCCCATCGACAGCCGGCACGCCCGCGCGAGTTCCGGACGGTCGCCCCAGCGCACCGCCACCGTGCCGCCCGCCGCCACCGTGGCGGGCACCAGACGGGCGCCGGAGAGCAGCACGTAGCCGGTGAAGTAGAGCAGCAGCACGCCCGTCACGAGAGGCACTCCGGCGCCGGTGTGCGCGTGGTGGTGAGGGGTGGGGGAGGCCGCCATGGCGAGGGACATGTAGACCATCGCCGCCGTGCCCATCAGATGGTGCAGATGGTGCGGTCCGCCGCGCGCGGCCCACAGGGCGCGCAGTGCCGCCGCGCCGAACACGACCGCGTACAGCGGCCATGCCCACCCCGGTGGAGTGAACACCGCGGCGGGCACGGCCATCGCGGCCATGCCGAAGCCCATGAGCGCCTCGCCGCCCGCGGCGCGGCGCTGCTCCTCGACGGCGCTGCGCATGCGCAGCAGGCAGTAGGCCCCGGTTGCCGCGCACAGCGCGACCAGCAGCCAGGCCGGCCAGGCCGGACCGTGCACGCGTGCCACCCCCTCCCGACGGTCGGTCGAGGATGCGATGCCCACGGCACGCGGGGCACACGCGAGCGCAAGGGTGTACACGGGGAGCATTCACCGGAGCACAGCAGGTGAGAAAGGGCACGGCGATATGTTTTACGAGTAAAACACGTGCTAAATTAGTTGTATGAGCAGTGCGACCCGTCTCCGTCTCCCCCTCACCGGTGTGCTCCGCCTCGGGCGGCCCTCCGACATCTGGTTCAAGCCCGCGCTGAGCGTGGTGGCCGCGGTCGCGCCGCCCAATCTGACCCTGCTGGGACTCGGCCGCCTCGACCTCGCCATGTACACGATGGCGGGCTCCCTCTGCGCGCTCTACGGCCACAACCGGCCCTACGCCGCCCGGGCCAGGGCGCTGGTCTGGGTGGTGCTCGGCATGGTCGGCGGCCTCGCCGTCGCCCTCGTCGCGGCGTCGCTCACCGGCGACGCCGTCGTGCTGGTCACCGTCGGCGCCGTCATGGCGGCCGCGCAGAAGGCGGTGTGCGACGCCACGCGCATCGGCCCGCCCGGCAACGTGGTCCTCACTTTCATCAGCTCCGCCTCCCTGTTCGCGCCGCAGAGCCTCGGCCAGGTGCCCGGCCATGTCGGACTGGCCCTGGCGGCGGGCGCCTGGGCCTGGCTCGTCGGCATGGCGCCGGGCCTGCTGCGCCCGCACGGCCCCGAACGCCGCGCCACCGCGCGGGCCCTGAACGCGGCCGCCGCGTACGCCGCCACGCGCGGCACCGCCGACGGCCACGCCAAGGCCCGCGCCGCGAGCGCCGCCGCCATCCACGCAGCCTGGCAGTCGCTGCTGGCCGCCGGCGCCCGCCCCGACCGCACCCGACGCGCCCTCGAACGGCTCCTGGTCCGCGCCGAGGTCGCCCTCGCCGCGCCCGCCGACACCGACCCCGAGCGGCTGCGGGCCTGGGCCCGCGACCTGCGCGGCACCGGCCGCGTCCCGCGCGTCGCGACCCCGCGCGAGTCGGCCGACGAACTGCTCGGCGTGGAAACCGCACTCGCCTTTCCGGGCCGCTCGCTGCGGCATCGGCTCGCCCCGCTCGCGCCCCTCGCCGTCCGCACCGCGATCGGCTGCGCCCTCGCCGGATACGCCTCCCTGGCCCTCGGCGTCGGCCGCCCCTACTGGGCCCTGGTCACCGCGGCCTCCCTCTACCAGGCCAACGTCACCCTCACCTGGAGCCGGGGCATCCAGCGCGTCGTCGGCAACCTGGCCGGCGTCCTGGTCTTCGCCGTGGTCGCGCCCGTGGCGCACCTCCACCCGGCGGCCCTGGTGCTCTTCTGCGTCGCCTTCAACTTCGGTGCCGAGGCGCTGATCAGCCGCAACTACTGGCTCGGCAGCGTCTGCGTGACGCCGATGGCCCTGCTCATCACCGAGTTCGCCCGCACCCAGGACCCCGCCCGGCTCATCACCGAGCGGGTCGCGGACACCCTCGTCGGCGCGCTGGTGGGCTTCGTCGCGGCCGTGGCCGTCACCAACCGGCGCGCGGGCGACCGGATCGAGCACGCCCTGACCACGGTCGAGAGCGCCCGCGAGAACGCCGCCCGCCTGCTCGCCGAGCCGCACCCGGAACCTCGCGCCCTGGAGGCCGCCCGCCGTGCCCTCGCCGCCGCTCTGGTCGACCTGCGGGCCACGGCCGACGCGGCCTCGGGCGAGTGGTGGCAGCGCGCGCTGCCCGAGGAGCGGGTCGTGCTCGCCGAGCAGTCCGGACACCGTACGCTCGCCGCGACGGTACGACGCCAGGGGCTCGCGCCTCTGGAGCGGGACACGGGCAGGACGACGGAGGACGCACGGCCATGACGCCGACGAACGGACGACCGACGGCCGGGGGAGCCGAGGCCGGCGGTGCTGCGCGGAACGGGCGGCCGGAGGCCGACGGCGGCGCGGTGAACGAGCGGTCCGCGGCCGGAGGTGAGGCGGTGCGGAGCGACACCGTGGCATCGGTCGTCCGGCAGTGGCGGGCCGTGCACCCCGAGCTGGACACCGGTCCCATGGAGGTCATCGGCCGGATCAACCGCTGCGCCGCCCTCCTGCAACAGGCCGAGGACGCCCCGCTGCGCCGGGCCGGTCTCAGCCGCCCGGAGTTCGACCTGCTGGGCGCGCTGCGCCGCACCGGCCACGAGCTGACCCCGGGAGAGCTGGCCCGGGAGACCTTCTCCTCGGGGGCGGCCGTCACGAAGCGGCTCAAGCAGCTGACCGAACGCGGACTGGTCGAGCGGCGCGGCGACACCCGGGACCGCCGGGTGGCCCACCTCCGCCTCACCGACGCCGGCCGCGACCTGGTGGACGGCATCCTCCCCGAACAACTCGCCTACGAGACCTCCGTGTTGTCCGTCCTCGCCCCCGACGGCCAGGGCGAACTGGCCGCCCTGCTCGCCGACCTGCTCAGCCGTCTGGAGGGCCGCACGGGCGCCCTGCGCGCCTGAGCACCGGGTGGCGACGGCCACGCCGGGAGGGCGGCGTCACTCGTCGTCGACGTGCCTGAGCACCGCGTCACCGGGGATCCAGGGGAACCTGATTCCCGGAAACCCGGCCGGCCAGGGGCCGTACGGGTCGAAGGCGAGGACCGCGTCGACGAACGGCCGGGGCGGCAGACAGCCGTGGTCGACGACATAGTGGCCGATGAGCTGCGGCGCGGCGAAGGCAGTGCCGTGCGGGCCCGGCACGCGGATCTCCCCGGTTCCGGCGCTCGCCCGCAGATGCTCCGTCCGGGGCTCGTACCAGGGGTGGGAGTCCGGCAGCGGCGCGGTGCAGAGGTCGCACTCGTGCGGGCCCAGCATGACGTCGACCCGCTGGGCGCCGAGGACGGCCGACAGCCTGTCGGCGAACTCCCGGGGAGCCGGGCCGCAGGTCCAGGGCCGGCCCGCTTCCAGCCGGCCGACACTGAGCCGTTCGTAGACCGGCTGGAAGCCGACGAACCGCATGTCGTCGGTGAGGTCGGCGAATTGATCGCCTCCGTCCCAGTACGCATAGGGGCTGAGATCCTCGTAGAACATGCGGCCATCTTCCCGCCCCGGCACACGAGGCCGGCCGCTCAGCCCTCCTCGTCCGCCTTGTGCACGCCGAACGCCGCTCCCTGCGGGTCCCGCAGCACCGCGATGCGCGGCCCGTCCGGCACGGACGAGGGTGGCATGACGACGGCGCCGCCCGCTCCCTCGGCGACCTCCGCCGTCGCGTCCACGTCGTCCACCGCGAAGTACGGCAGCCAGTGCGGCGTCACGTCCGGCGGGAACCGGTCGCCCATGTCGGCCATGCCGCCGAAGTCCTCCCCGTCGATGCCCCACTGCGTGTACCACTCGGAGGCGTTGACGCTCCAGCCGAAGACCGTGGTGTAGAAGTCCCGGGCCCGGTCGGTGTCCCGGGTCGCCAGCTCCACCCAGCCGAGCGTGCCCGGCGCGTTGAACAGACCGGCGCCCGGGAAGGCCCGCGCCTGCCACAGCTGGAAGGCCGCGCCCGTCGGGTCGAGGGCCACCGCGAAACGGCCCACGTCGAAGACGTCCATCGGGCCGAGGACCACCGTCCCTCCGGCCTCCGACACCCTCTGTGCCGCGTCCTCCGCGTCCGCCACCGCGAACGACACGTTCCAGGCGACCGGTTGGGACTCCTGGTACAGCGGACTGAGCGCGGCGACCGCCGCGTCCCCCAGGTGCGCCACCGTGTAGCCGCCCGCCTCCTGCCGCGGATCCGTCTCCGGCCGCCAGCCGAACAGCTCCGTATAGAACCGCTTGGCCCCCTCCAGATCGCTGGTCCCCAGCTCGGTCCAGCAGGGGCCGCCGATCACCGGCTTGTCGAACTTCATGAGGGCTCCTTCCGGCGTGGCCGCAGCGAGCAGGGGCTGTCCGCGCACGAACGGTCCCCCTCCTGGCACGCTAGTCCCGGCCGTCCGCACGGGCCATCGGGAGACCGGCTCCCTTGGCGGTGACGGTTCCGGCGTGCGGAAAACCGTTGGTGCGAACCCGACTCGGAAGGCGAGTCCGCGGGATCGGGGACGGACCACCCTGTGCGGCGGAGCGACCGCGCTGACGGTCGTCTGCGCTGCCCTCGCCGCGTGTCACCCAGCACGGGCCGGGGCTCCCGCGCTCGCCGGGGAGATCGCGCGCCACCACGGGCGGGGCGAGGAGGGCGGCCGCCTGCGCTCCGGCGCCGGACGCCTGGAGCCGTGGCGCACCCGGGACACCCTGCGCCGCCTCCTGCCGCCCGCTCCGGCACGGTCCCGGACGGGGGAGGCGCCAGCGGTGTCCACGCGCAGTGGCTCGCCGCCGACGGCTACGCGGTCCAGCTGGTGGGCCCGGTGCCGCCGCACGTCGAACGGGCGGCCGGCTGCGTGGTGGGAGCGCGAGCCTCGGCGCCGCCCGCGCCCTGGCGGCACCGCGGGCGTCCGTCGACGTGGCCCTGCTCCTCGGCCCCCTGTACCACCCGCCCGAGCGGGAGGACCGCGTCCGGGCGCTCACCTAGGCCCGCCGGGCACTGCGGCCCGGCGGGCTGCTGGTGGACGCCACGATCAACCGGTACGCGGGACTGCACGACACCCTCGCCACCGGCCCGTACTTCGACCCCGGCCGGGGGCCGCAGATCGAGGCCGCGGCCCGGGACGGCCTCTGATGTCCGACGCGCGGAGCGAAGCCGATGTTCACCACGGCCTGCTTCCACGAGCCCGCGGACGTACCGGACCAGTTCGCGGCCGCGGGCCCGGGCGCGAAGGGCCAGTACGGCGTGGAGGGCGCCGCCTGGCGCATGGGCGACCTCGCCGACCGGCTCGACGACCCCGAACGCCGGGAGCCGGTCCTGCGCGCGCTGCGGCAGACGGAGTCCGTGCCGTCGCTGCTCGGCGTCAGCGGCCACCTGCTCACGGCGGGTCGGCCCCGGGACACCCGTGAGGACCGGACCGGCGACGCGGGAGGCGCCGGTTAGATGCCCGGCCGGTAGCGCAGCGGATGGTCCGAGGGCACCTCCACGAGCACGATGCGGGTGCCGTCCGGGTCGGCGATCCACATCTCGATCAGACCCCACGGCTCCTTCACCGGGGGCCGCACGACCTCGACGCCCTTGGCCAGCAGCTCCTCGTGCGCACGGGCGGCGTCGGCGACCTGGAGCCAGAGCTGCACCGACGGGGCCGGCGGGGTCTCCGAGCGCCCGGATACCTCCAGGAAACCGCCGCCGAGGAAGTAGACCGTCCCGCGCTCCGGGCCCGTGCCGAACTCCCGGTAGACGGCGAGGCCCAGCTGTTCCCCGTAGAAGGCGCGGGAGCGCTCGGGGTCCGTGGGGTGGAGAAGTGTCCGGCTGCTGAGTACATGCACCATGCACGCGGAGCCTAGTGGCACAGTTACCCTCATCCCTGGCTCAGCCGCGCCCGAGATCGGAGACCGCCCCCCATGGACACCATGGACACCACCACCACCGCCGCCGGACCGACCTTCCGAGACGCCACCGACGCCGACGTCGACGCACTGGTCGCGCTGATCGAGTCGGCGTACCGGGGCGACGCCAGCCGGGCCGGGTGGACCACCGAGGCGGACATCCTCGAAGGGCAGCGGACCGATCCGGAGGGCGTCCTGCAGGTCGTCAAGTCGCCCGACAGCCGGCTGCTGACCGTCGAGCAGGACGGCCGGATCGTCGCCTGCTGCCAGCTGGAACACCGCGGCGAGCACGCCTACTTCGGCATGTTCGCGGTCAGCCCCACCCTGCAGGGCGCGGGCCTCGGCAAGGCGGTCATGGCGGAGGCGGAGCGACAGGCCCGCGCGACCTGGGGCGTCACCGAGATGCACATGACCGTGATCTCGGTACGGGCCGACCTGATCGCCTGGTACGAGCGCCGCGGCTACCGCCGTACGGGCCGGATGACTCCCTTCCCGTACGGCGACGAGCGCTTCGGCATCCCGCAGCGCGACGACCTTCAGTTCGAACTGCTGGTCAAGCCGCTGGTGTGACGTCCCTGAGGGGATCGCGCCGGCGCACCCGGGCTCACGCGGTGAAGCGGCCCGTGCGCTTGATCTCCGGGTAGTCGGTCGTCGCGCCGTCCAGTTGGAGCGCGCGGACGAGCCGCAGGTGGTCCTGCGTGTTGACCACCCAGCCGATGATCTTCAGATCGGCCGCGCGCGCGTGCTCGACGACCTCCAGGGTCAGCCGCCGGATGTTGAGACAGACGGTGGTGGCCCCCACCGCCTTGGCGCGCTCGACCACATCGGTGCCGTAGCGGCTCCCGATCAGTGCGGTCCGCACGCCCGGCACCAGCCGGGTGATCTCCGCGACCGCCTCGTCGTGGAACGAGGACACCTCCACCCGGGAGACCAGGTCGCGGCGGTGCATGACCTCGGCCAGCGCCCGGGCCGCCGCCACGTCCTTGATCTCCGCCTGCAGGGGCGTCTTCACCGCGTCCAGGACCTCCTCGAAGAGCGGCACCCGCTCCCCGCGGCCCGCGTCCAGGGCACGCAGCTCCGCGAGGGTCTTCTCCGCGATCGGGCCGGTGCCGTCGGTCGTGCGGTCCACCTCCGCGTCGTGCATGACGACCAGGGCGCCGTCCTTGCTCAGGTGGAGATCGAGTTCGATCAGGTCGAGGCCGGCCTGCTGCGCGGCGACGAAGGAACGGAGGGTGTTCTCGGGCTCGACACCCATGACCCCGCGGTGACCGATGGTAAGGAAGTTCAAGGTTCAACTCGCTTCCGTCGACGGCGGCTCGGCACCGGCGGACCTGACCGGACGTCGTCGTCCGCGCGGCAGGCTCGCAGCCTAATGGCCTGGTCCCTGGATGAACCCGCACCTGCGCGGGGGATCGGGGCGCGGCGCGCGCGAAACCTGGCTCGTATCCGCCCCCATGGTCACCCGGACGTGGGCGAGTCCTCCTGGCATTGACCGGCCGGATCCGATCGGTTCCGCTCCGACCTCGCCGTACCGTCCGCCCTCGTGGCGAAAGTGACCGCCGTCACGGTTTGCCGCAGGAAAAACAGCGGTGACCATGCGGATCGGCAGAAAAATTTCCCGAGTTGCCTCTTGCTGAGAGAAACGGGGTATGCATACGGTGTCCATACGCGAGTTTCTCCCGTGGAGGATGGGACATGACGGAAATTCTTGTGCAGGCGGCTTCGGAGGACCAGGTTCCTTCGCTGACCAGGGTGGTTGAGCACCCGGCCTGGCCCGTGCTCAAGGATGCCGTGGAGCAGATCCGGCCATGGCAGTCGACGGACGGATCGATCGACTTCGAGGCCGAGGGCGCCCCGGTCCGTGCCGACGCCGAGGCGGCCGTGGGCCGTGTGGCCGAGGCGGTCGAGCAACTGTCCCCGCTGCTCCCGCACGACGCCGCCTACCACGAGGCGCTCGTCAAGGACCTGCACCGCTGGGTCGAGGGCGGCTTCCAGGTGCCGGACTTCCTGGACTCCCTGCTGGCCTTCCAGCCCGCGGCGGGTCGCGCCGACGGCCTGCAGCACCTGGTCGTCTTCCCGATGTACACGCAGAACGGCAACCCGGACCGCAATCTCGAGGCTGTCGTGCTGCGCATGGT
>NZ_JBWKFL010000035.1:0-64185 GCF_056434305.1 Streptomyces sp. NPDC044061
CACCGCGGCCGCCAACTACGCCGCCCACCGCTACGGTTCCATCGACAACGTCAACTCCGCCTACTGAGCCACAACATCGACGATCCGGTGTTCCGACATGGACCTGTGGGCGTGCTGAGATCCGGCAAGGCCTGCGCGCCCGACGAGTGAGCGGTGCGGTTCGTGAGCCGGGCCTACCGCTGGAGAAGGAGACGGGGGCGAACTCCTTCTCCCGGTGCGCCAGTCGTCTCACTCGTCCGGGTTGAGCTCCGCGTACAGCATCTCCATCAACTCGGCGGCCTCGGGCGCGCGTGAGTCGTCGGGGACCTCGTAGTACCCGCCCAGGGTGGCGATCGCGTCCCGCTGGGAGCCGTCGAACTCATGTCGGCGGTCTTCCCGCTCCTTGGGGGTCTGGGGGTTGGGGATCTGCCACCACCACACCCTGTCCCGGATCTCGTCCTTCGACAGGTGGCCCTCCAGGATGATGTCCCTGCCCTGGACCTTCCCCGTGATTCTGGCGGAGTTCGCCTCGGTAGCCATGCGCCACGTCTCCTTTCACTGAGCAGATGGCGGCTACCCGCGAACCGCATCCACAGCGCATCTCCCGCGGTCCGAATCGGCCGATCACCGGAACTTGGGCGCATTGCTAGTCCGCCCGTGGTAGCCCCTGACCTGGACACAGGCGTGGTCCGGCCTACTCCTGCGCGCATTCCTCAACTCGCATTCGACAGGTTCTGGCCGCAGCAGGTTCAATCTGGCTACAGGCCTCGGAGGGCCTGCTGGAGAGATCGTCGTAGGCGCTCCAGCAGTCGACACTGAGTTACCGGAAGCGATGCCGCAGGCAGGCAGCCGCGCCCGAGGACCCCGGCTGCGTGCCCGCCGGGACGTTGCGTCAGGCCATGGCGAGCCGGTCCACCAGCAGCTCCGCCCTCCGCTCGGTCTCCTCCGGCGGTAGCCGTCCCGCCCGGGTCAGGGTCGGCAGCCCGTGCAGGGCCGCCCAGAACACCTCGGTGAACAGCCCCGGGCGGACGCCGTCCCCGGCGACCTCTCCGAGGCTCTCCAGCAGGGCGGCGAAGGCGTCCTTCAGAGGCTCCGGGGTGTCCTCGTTCGCGAACGCCAGGCCGCCGTCGAGCTGGAACATCGCGTCGTAGACCGCCGGGGTTGCGTTCGGCGAAGTCGAGGTAGGCGCGAGCGAGGGCGGTGACCCGGGCGCGCGGGCCGTCCGCGGCACGGGCCGCGGCCCGCAGCAACGCGGCCATCTCGGCGGCGCCCACGAGGGCGACGGCGCCGATGATCTCCCGCTTGCCGCGAAAGTGGCTGTAGAGGACGGGCTGGCTGTACTCGATGCGCTCGGCCAGCCGGCGGGTGGTGACCGCGTCCCAGCCCTGCTGCTCGGCGAGTTCGCGGGCCGTGGCCAAGATGAGGCGTTCGCGGCTCGCCCGTTGGCGCTCCTTGCGTTCCTGTACCGACGTGGCCATTCTAGCAGTGCTAGACAATCGAGCAGCACTAGTACTAGCGTTGCCTCATCACCTAGCAGTGCTAGATCCCAGGAGGGGTCATCATGCTCAACGTACTCGAGATCTTCACCACCGTGGTCGTCGGCGTGATGGTGGGGGTGGAGTTCTCCGTCGCCTTCTTCGTCAACCCGATCCTCGACGGCCTCCCTGGGGACAGTGCTCAACGCGGCCGCAGCCACGGGGCCCGGCTGCTCGGCGCCGTGATGCCGGTCTGGTACATCACCTCGCTCGTCCTCGCCACGGTCTGGGCCGCCGCCGGATGGCACCACCACGGCGCCGGCCTCGTCGTCACCGCCGCCGCGCTGCTGATCCTCAGCGTGATCATGTCGATCCTGCTGCTCGTCCCGATCAACAACCGGGGCAAGACGTGGACCGCCGACAACCGGCCCGCCGACTGGAAGCAGCAGATGAACCGCTGGGACCGCCTCCACTACGTCCGCGTCGCCGTCATCATCGCCGCCTTCGCCTTGCTGGTCACCGCCCTCACCTGAGCCCGCGGACCGACACCGCGCTGGTGGCGCACAATCCCCACTCCCCGGGCGGCAGCGGGCCACCGAAATCCCGACATCCGGGAATGCAGCTGCCACTGAGAGCCCACAACTTCGATCCGGACAAGCTACGCCCCTCGATGACCTGCGCGGCTAGCTGCTGCCGCACCCGCACCGGATACGGGCCGTACTCGCCGATCGGCAGGTACGGCTCGATGAACTCCCACTCCAGATCGGTCCGTTGCGCACGTGTCATGCCGCCCTAGGACAGGTGCTGTGCCTTGGGCTGGTGTGTCGCTCACCTGCCCTGTCGGATGTGGGGCCCCCAACTGATTGTCGGCGCCAAGCCGGTGGCTCTATGTGAGCCCGTCTGTTGCACGGTCGAGATAGAGCGCAGCCAGCCGAGGTAGGCGCCGGCGCATCTGCTGGGCATCGTCGAAGTCGAACGATTCGCCCATGTCACCGCTGCCGTCGTCCGCGCTCGTGGAACGAGCGGCAATGTACGTCTCCCATGCCTCCCAGAAGTCGTCCGTGTCACCGGTCAGCTGCGTATACGCCGTGGATGAAACGAAGTTGAAGGCCTCATCGAAGATGACGTCCTGGTCGCCGACGGCTGCCGCGGTACACACAGCAGGGTGCTCGGCGAGCGTGTCCGGGTGGGCGGCTACCTGCTCGTACCACTCGCGTCCCAGTGCCACTACGCCTGCGGTGAAGTCGCCGAACCGGTCATCAGAGCAGCCTCCGGCGATGAGGTAGGCGGCAGCCCAGACGTCCCAGCGGTAAACCGCGTCGCGTAGACGGGAGAACTGGTACTCGAAGGCAAGGATCTCTCCTTGGGGCAGGGCCGACAGGTGGTCGGCCACGGCGACGTCGAGCGGCTTGTCGCCGTCCTTCGCCACGTCGAGCACGCGCCAGAACGCTTCGGTGTCCATGGCGCGCAGTCTGCCGGGGCGCTGTGACAGCCTCCTGTACGCAGAATGGAGGCGCACAGCCGCCGGGTAGTGGGACGCGGTCAGCCGCGCCATCGCACGAGATGAACCCGGCGACGTCGACGATCACCGCCGGGATACTGGTCGCCCATGGATGAGGTCAAAGTCGTGGTCGCCCATTCCGAGCGCGCCACCCTGCGCGTCGGCGACGTGTTCCTGAAGGTGGACGCCGATCAGGCGCGCATCGACGTCGAGGTCGAGGCGATGGCCCTGGCGCCGGTCCCGACCCCGAAGGTCCTGTGGCGCAAGCCGCCCGTGCTCGCGATCGCCGCGGTCCCGGGGACGGCGCTCGGCCGGCTCGGCGAGCCGTCGACCGCGTCCCCGGCGGCGTGGGCCGCGGCGGGTGCCGCCATCCGGAGTTTGCACGACGCGCCGTTGCCGCCCTGGCCCGGCCGGGACCTCGACCAGTTGACGGCGGATCTCGACGGCGAGTGCGAGCGGCTCGTGACGAACGGCGTCCTGCCCGCCGACCTGGTCACCCGCAACCGCCAGGTCGCCGAGGCCGCGCTCCGGCCGTGGACGCCGGTGTTCACGCACGGCGACATGCAGATCGGTCACGTGTTCGTCGATGGCGGCGAGATCACGGGCATCATCGACTGGTCCGAGGCGGGTCAGGGTGATGCCTTGTTCGACCTCGCCACCTTGACGCTCGGACACGAGGAGCACCTCGGCGATGTCGTCGCCGGCTATGGCACCGACGTCGATCTCGACGTGATCCGCGCTTGGTGGTCGTTGCGAAGCCTGCTGTGCGTTCGCTGGCTGGTCGAGCATGGCTTCGACCCGAGCGCGCCGGGTTGTGAGGTCGACGTGCTGAGATCCCGGATGTGAGGCTGCGCGGGCCCGACTGCTGCGAGTGCGTTCCGACGCATCGAGCAGGCCGTCTCCCGGTGCGCATTGCCCTGCCCTTACTCCCGAGGAAGTGCGGTGCGCTGTCTTGGGTACCAGAGCCTCTTGAACCGAGGTTCAAGGGCATTCGTGCAATCGGCCGCTACACCTCCCTCGTCGACGCCGCTCGACCTGTTCGTCCCTGTGTCATCGACCGGTGCGGCTTGGCGCGGTCGACGCGCTGGGGGTGGGCGACGGTAGGTGGCGGCGCGTGTCGAGGCCGTCCGCGGCGTAGCGTCATGCATCGGTAGAAACCACCGGGTTCGCGGAATCTGAGCGCTGGTGCGTGCCGAACCCGCGGGTGGCGGTGGCTCCGCGAGCGGAAAGGCGAGGGAGATTTCGCCGGCAGGATGTCAGCTCCAGCATGGAACGTCTGGCTCGGTGAACCATCCGCACCGGCCCCGCGTCTTCTCGAGCGACCGTCACCACGTGCCCGGGAGAAGAGACCGTGACCGACAAGGATGTTGAGCAGACCGACGAGCGGGACTACGTCCCGGGACCTTGGTGGGCGGACCTCGGGATGTGGGGGGCTG
Organism: Streptomyces sp. NPDC044061; assembly: GCF_056434305.1. Taxonomy (NCBI): domain Bacteria; kingdom Bacillati; phylum Actinomycetota; class Actinomycetes; order Kitasatosporales; family Streptomycetaceae; genus Streptomyces; species Streptomyces sp. NPDC044061. The sequence goes on from NZ_JBWKFL010000035.1 coordinate 4,392, forward strand.
TCGCATTGATCGGCTTCGGGGGTCTCGCGGCGGCATGGGTCTTTTTGCGGCTGCCAGGCACCCCGGAGGAGCTGGCGTCCGGCTACTACGGGGCCGCTAAGGTCATCGCCATCGGCCTGGTGACTGTGGGATGCACCCTGCTGGGCCGCCGTCGCACCCAGGCCGCAGCCATCGACGAGACGCACGAGCGGGAACGCGCCTGACGCCACCGGCCGGTGAGCAACGTCAGACAGCGGTGGCTTCCTGAATCCCGCAAAACCTCGTAGGTTACTGGCCGAACTCGCGGAATCCACAAGCTCGTTGACTGGCTCGACTCGGCGAAGCCCTGTCAGGGGCGGCAGCCGCGTGCCCGACGGGAAGGCGGCTACCGGCCCTTCATGGGCACCACCCCCGCCACGACCACGCAAGCCCGAGGAGCAGGTGTGCCCGCGCACCTGCGTGAACCATGGGGCCGGGTGCCGCGTCGTTCTGGTGCGGGGCTCGTGCCGGGTGGCGCTGTGCGAGGGAGAGCAGGGGACGGATGACGGGTGAAGCGGTCGGCGTGGGGCTGAGCGTGTTGGCGGGCCTGCTGTGTCTGTGGGGTGGTGTGCGGGAGGTGCGCCTGCAAGCGCGGCTGCGTCGGTACGGCGTGCACGTCGAGGGGGTGGTGGTGGATCAGGAGCAGGCACCGTCGGACGATTTCTCGACGCCTGTGATCGAGTTCGCCGACCGGCAGGGCCGCCCCGTCAGGTTCCGGCCCGTGGCGACAGGGACGGGCCTGGGACTGGACCTTGGAACCCATGTGCCGGTCGTCTATCTGCCCGAACGGCCAGAAAACGCAAGGGTGTTCACCCGGAAGCACCGCCGATCCCGGATCGTCGGCCTGCTTGCTGGAGGCGTGCTCTTCCTCGGCACCGCGGTGCTGGCCACCCTCACCCGATGATCTTGTCCTCCTTCCTCGTTCTCACTGACGGATCCACAGCCGGATAGCTGCGACGGTGACCGTGCGAACGTGGCCGGATGCCGGCGGTTTCGTGCTTTCGGCCGGGGACGCTGCAAGCGCTCTGGTGCCGGTTGCCTCGATGTGACACGCTCGAGGCAGAGCCAGCCTGGTCTGGTGGGAGACCCCGCGCCGCCGTGCGGTGACAGAGAACGGTGGCCGGTGGACGGCGCGGGTGGTCTCGCTCGGCTTCGAGCGGCACCGTATGCCGCGCGCTTGACGGCCTACTTCCGGCAGTGGGAGCCGACCGTGATGGGCTTTGAACCCGAACGGTGGTTTCACCATGCCGTCCTTCAACGTGCACGTCTACGATCACGTAGAGCGAACCGTGGTCACCGTGGTGGGCGAACTGGACTTCGACACCTGTCCGCAGGTGACCCAGGTGACCGATACATTGATCATCCGCAACCGCACCCTCTGCCTCGACCTCGCGGGTGTGCCGTTCCTGGACGCCAGCGGCCTGGGCCTGCTGCAAGGCCTGCACCAGCACACCGGTGCGCAAGGCGGACTCCTGGAACTGTACGGTCTGCAGGCCCAGCCGCAGCGCGTCCTGGAACTCACAGGAACCCGCACACAGTTCCGTATGACGGCCAGACCCGGCACCGCGGCCCCGCCGCCCGCGCACCACGCCGCGCCGTGGCGGCGAGGTGCGCGAGTCGCGGACGTTTTCGTGGCCGATCCGATGGCTCAACCCGCGTGTGGCCGGGCCAGGCCGTGGTCGTAGGCGAAGATCACTGCCTGGATGCGGTCGCGAGCGCCGATCTTGGACAGGACGCGGCCGACATGGGTCTTCACCGTGGACTCCGACAGGACGAAACGCGCGGCGATTTCGCCGTTGGTCCAGCCCTTGCCGATGGCGACGAGGATCTCGCGTTCGCGGTCGGTGAGGGCACTCAGACGCACGTCCTCGGCGGAGCCGCTGCCAGGGGACGGTACGAGACGGGCGAATTCGTGCAGCAGGCGTCGGGTCAGCGCGGGCGCGATCACCGCGTCGCCCACGGCCACGGCGCGGATACCGGCGAGGAGTTCCTCGGGGCGGGCGTCCTTGAGGAGGAAGCCGCTGGCTCCGGCGCGCAGGGCCGCGTGGACGTACTCGTCCAGGTCGAACGTGGTGAGTACCAGGACACGGGAACGGTCGCCGGCGGCGACGATACGGCGGGTGGCCTCGATGCCATCCATACCGGGCATGCGTACGTCCATCAGGACGACGTCCGGGCGGAGTTCCGCGGCCTTGCGCACGGCTTCGAGTCCGTGTGCGGCCTCGCCGACCACCTCCGTCTCGGGTACGGAGTCCAAAAGCATGCGAAAGCCGTAGCGCTGGAGGGGCTGGTCGTCCACGACGAGCACGGTGGTCACCGGGCACCGCCCCGGGAAGCGAGGTCGAGGGTGGCGCGCACCGTCCATCCTGGGCCGGCGGGGCCCGAGCTGACGTGTCCGCCGTAGAGAGCTGCTCGTTCTCGCATGCCCACCAGGCCGTGTCCTTCCTCGTCAGTCGTACCGGGACGTTCGGCCGGTGCGGATGGGCCGGAGTCCTGGACGGTGATCGTCAGCCGCGTGTCCTCCACGACGATCGCCAGGTTCGCACGGGTGCCCGCGCCGGCGTGTTTGAGGGTGTTCGTCAGGGCCTCTTGCACGATGCGGTAGACCGTGAGCTGCACCCCGCTGTCGAGCTCGTCGACGTCACCGGCAGTACGGTAGACGACCTCCAGGCCGGCGGTGCGTACCCTCTCGCACAGCGCGCCGATGTCCGTGAGACCGGGCTGCGGGCTCAGTTCGGGCTCGCTGCGCGGGCCGTCTGCCTCGCGGAGTACCCCGAGCACCCGGCGGAGTTCGCTCAGCGCCTGGCGGCCGGTGCCACCGATGAGGTGCAAGGCCTCCTTTCCCCGTTCCGGGGCGACGGCGGTGGCGTAGGCGCCCGCGTCGGCGAGTGTGATGATGACGGACAGGTTGTGGCCGACGATGTCGTGCATCTCGCGGGCCACCCGCGCCCGTTCGGCGGCGACGGCGAGCCTGTCGCGCTGGTCGCGTTCGATCTCCAGCCGGGCCGCGCGGTCGCGCAGCGCGGCCAGCTGGGCCCGCCGGATGCGGATCATCAGGCCGAGCGCGAGTGCCGCGGTCGCCGTGCTGAGCAGGAAGAAGAGCGCGTCCCAGACGGACACCGCCGCCGAGACCCGTGCCGCGACCAGGCCCAGTGCGCCCGCCATGACCGCGCAGGCCCACGGCAGCTGCCGTAGCGGCCCGTGCAGGGCCAGGCTGTACAGGGCGACGAAGAGGGCGACGTCCGCACGGAGTGCGGCGCCGAGGGACCACTGGAGGACGAACACGGCCATGACGGCGCCGAACGCCACCGCAGGCGCCCGACGCCGCCACAACAGCGGCAGCACCAGTCCAGCCTGCAGGGCCAGCATGCCGACCGCGGGCAGCTGGGTGAACGCCAGGCGGAAGCGGCGCGGGCCGTCGCGGTCACCGTCCCCGCCGATCGCGTGCACCAGGTCCGGCAGGCAGAACAGAAGAAAGACCAGCACCAACACGGCGCTGTCGAGCACCCAGGGACGGGCCTGGTCGGCGTGGCGGAGCCGCTGGCCGGCCCGGCCGAGCCGGGCGACCAGCGGCCCCATCCCGCTGAGATCATCGGTGGTCATAGAACTCACCCGCCCATGATGCGCGCCCTGACGAGGGTGCGGTTTCTCAGACGTCGCTGCGCCGCAGCCGGTACGCCGCCCCTGCCAGCGCCAGGACCGTCCAGCCGAGGAAGACCAGAAGTCCGGCGGAGGGCGACAGGGTGGTCGAGTCATGGGTCACTGCGAAGATCGACTCGCCCGCGTGGCTCGGCAGGTAGGGGTCGATGTCGCCCTGCCACGACGTGGGCAGCAGGGAGACCAGTCCGGGCACCAGCATGAGGGCGGCGACCAGGACCGAGATGCCGCCGGCGACGGACCGCAGCAGCGCGCCGAGGGCGGTGCCGATCACGCCGACCAGGCCGAGGTAGAGCCCGGCGCCCAGTAGGCTGCGTACGACGCCGGCGTGGCCGAGGCCCATGGCGGCGGGTGTGCCGGACACGATCCGGCTGCCGACGAGGAAGGCGACGAACGCGCCGACGGTCGCGATCACCAGGGCGACCACTCCGTACACCGCCGCCTTGGACCACAGCACGGGCAGCCGGCGCGGCACGGCCGCGAGGGTCGAACGGATCATCCCGGTGGAGTACTCGCCTGCCGTGACCAGCACGCCGAGCACACCGAGGGCGAGCTGGGCGAAATTCGTGCCGAACAGGGACAGGCTCACGGCCGTCGCGGAGGCGAAGTCACGGTCCATGTGCCGGCCGGAATCGAGATTGGACTTGTAGTGGCTCGCGGCGATGACACCGAAGGCCACCAGGAAGAGCAGGCCCAGGCCGAGGGTGATCCAGGTGGACCGCAGGGACCAGAGCTTGGCCCACTCCGAGGCCAGCACGCGCCGCCCGGTCACCCGGTAGACGGGCCGGGCCTGAGCAGCCGGGGCGGCCTCGGGGGTCTCGGGACTTTCCGTAAGGGTGCTCATGCCGCGCTCCCGGAGGTCTCGGTGCCGGTCGTGGAGCCGTGGTACTCCACGGAGTCCTTGGTCAGTTCCATGAATGCCTCCTCCAGCGACACCGCCTTCGTGGTCAGCTCGAACAGGGGGATCCCGTGCTCGGCCGCCTCAAGCCCGATCTCTCGCGCGGACATCCCGGCCACCTGCAGTTCCTCCGTGCCGACGCGGCCGGTGATCTCCACATCCGGCCCGGCCAGCACCTCGCGCAGCCGCGCCGGGTCATTCGTCGCGACCTTCACGGTGTCGCCGCCGGCCTCACGCACCAGGTCCCGCACGGTCGTGTCGGCCAGCAGCCGTCCCCGGCCGACGATGATCAGGTGGTCCGCCACCAGTGACACCTCGCTCATCAGGTGCGAGGAGACGAACACCGTGCGCCCTTCGGCGGCGAGGGAGGTGAGCAGGTTCCGGATCCAGAGGACGCCCTCGGGATCGAGTCCGTTGACGGGCTCGTCCAGCATCACGGTCTGCGGGTCGCCGAGCAGGGCCGCCGCGATGCCGAGCCGCTGGCCCATGCCGAGGGAAAAGGCGCCGGCGCGCTTCTTCGCGACGCTGCCGAGACCGGCGAGTTCGACGACCTCCTCGACCCGGCGGCGCGGAATGCCGTGGGTCAGCGCGAGCGCCCGGAGATGGTGGTAGGCCGAGCGGCCCGGGTGGATCGACTTCGCCTCCAGCAGCGCCCCGACCTCCTGCAGCGGCGCCTGGTGACGGGCGTAGCGGTGACCGTTCACCGTGACGGCGCCGCTCGTCGGCGCGTCAAGTCCGACGATCATTCGCATCGTCGTGGACTTGCCCGCACCGTTGGGGCCGAGGAACCCGGTCACCGTGCCCGGCTTCACGGTGAAGTCCAGACCGTCGACGGCGATCTTCTCCCCGTACCTCTTGGTGAGCTGCTGTGCCTCGATCATTCGCGTTCTCTCTCTCGGAGTTCGGCGCCCGGCACGCCCGACGCCACCTCCGCCACGCTAATGCCGCGATCTGCCGGATCCGGTGGTACCGGGGACTCAAAAGTGCAGGTCAGGTGGTACCGGGGTACTACGACCCGACGCTGCGCGTACGAAGCGACTGCGAGGTCGGGCGGCCGGCCCGATCGCTGGCCGGACGACGGGGGCCGGCGGACGCGAGCAGCGGGTGCAGGGCCGCTGTCGGCGTACCGGCGCCCGGTGCCGCGCGGGTAGTCAGGATCCGTTCAGGTGTCCGGTGGCACGGTCGCTGACCATGACCTTTGAGACATCCGAGGCTTCCGCTGCCCATGGGGCCGGCGAGCCTGCCGCTCCCGTCGGACACCGGCTGCGCTGGAACAAGGTGCCCGAAGTCACCGCATACTTCTGGATCATCAAGGTGCTGTGCACGACAGTCGGTGAGACAGCGGCCGATCTGCTGAACGAAAAGGCCGGCCTCGGCCTGACCGGTGTGTCGGTGCTGATGAGCGCGTTGCTGGCCGTGGTGCTCGTGGCACAGTTCCGCACGAGGGCGTACCGGGCGGGCGTGTACTGGCTCGCCGTAGCCCTGATCAGCGTCGTCGGCACCCTGATCAGCGACAACCTCACCGACAACATGGGCGTGCCACTGGAGACGAGTACGACGGTCTTCGCCATCGTTCTCGCGATCGTGTTCGCCGTCTGGTACCGGCGTGAGCGGACACTGTCCATCCACCACATCGACAGCACGAGCCGCGAGTCCTTCTACTGGCTGGCGGTACTGTTCACCTTCGCCCTGGGTACCGCCGCCGGTGACCTGGTCTCCGAACGCATGGACCTCGGGTACTGGCTGTCCGCCGTACTGTTCGCAGCGGCCATCGCCGCCGTGGCCATCGCACACTTCAAGCTCGGCCTGAACGCGGTGTGGAGCTTCTGGATCGCCTACGTCCTCACCCGTCCCCTGGGGGCGTCGGTCGGCGACTACCTCTCCCAGCCGACGGGCGACGGCGGCGTCGGGCTGGGCACCGTGGTGACCAGCGCACTGTTCCTGACCGTCATCCTCGGCCTGGTCGTCTATCTGGGCGTGACGCGCAAGGACGTCACCGAGCCCGGTCGAACCGCCGGACACGGCGCCTGACCTGCCGAACGGCCGCCGAGCACGTGGCCAGGCTCTTCGTGCCACTGCCGAAATTCTCGGCCGCCGTCGGCGACCGACTCCTCTCACACGGCGCTCGTCCCTTTCGGGGCGAGCGCCGCGCCTTTTCGATGACGTAGCACGGGCTCGTCCGCTGTACTGCTCGGCGAACCCGGTCAACCGGCAGGCACGTTGACCGTGAATCTTGCCCCGGTCGCGTATTCGAGGTCGTAGGACACCTCGCCGCCGACGGCGCGGGCCAGGCGCCGTGCCAACGGCAGCCCCAGTCCCGCGCCGTCGTGTCCGTCGTCGGCGTCGGCGCGGCGGCCGGGCTGGAACAGCTCGGCCACGAACGCATCAGGCACGCCGGGACCGTCGTCGACGACGTCGATCCGCACGGCGCCGGGAATGCGCCGAGCGGACACGGTCACGCGGGAGCGCGCGTAGCGGCCGGCATTGGCGAGCAGGGGGCTCAGGATGCGTTCGAGGAGCGCAGGCGCAACCCCTGCCTCCACCGTCGGGACTTCCGTATCCACCACGGCCTTCACGTGGTCCGGTCTGTCGAGCTGTTGGACCAGGCGGTCCAGGACGGGCACCACGTCAGTGGTTCCAGGGGTCGTCGCCGGGTTCAGTGCACTCTCCCGGGCGTCGTTCAGCAGCGTGTCGCAGATGGTGCGCATCGACTGGGCGGCCTCGGCGATCACCTCCTGGACGGAATGTGTCTCGGCGTCCGTGCGGGGGCGGCCCCGCCACCAGTCGAGTTCCATGACGATCCGGGTGAGCGGGGTGCGCAGCTCGTGGGACAGCTCTCCCGTCAGCTGCTGTTCATGGCGCAGCACGGTGCGGATGCGGTCCAGGAGCTGGTCCAACGAAGCTCCGAGCCGGGCGAGTTCGGCCGGGTGGTCAGCCATGCCGAAGCGCTCGTCGGAGCCTATGGCGCTCCAGTGGGTCGCCTGGTCTGTCATCGTCCGCACCGGGCGCAGTGCCCGGCCGACGCACAGACGGGTCAGCACATAGGTGCAGCCGAGCATCACGGCGTCGAGGATCAGTGATCCCAGCAGCAGGGTGTCGGCCGAGCTGCGGTACGGAGCGAGGTCCAGGGCGGTGACGACGGTGGCGGTGGTGTGCCGTCCGGGGACGGGGTGGGAGCACAGCCTGACGGGTGGACGGCCCTGGGTGTGGACGGTCGCGCAGACATGCCTGGGCGGCTCGGCCAGCCGGTCGGCGGCCCTGGTCAGCGCGCCTCCGACGGTGGTGGACGGCGGCTTCTCCAGCAGACGGGTCCCGGCGTAGATCCACACGTTGGAGTCGAGGAGGCTGTCGTTGACGGTTTCCAGGACGCGTACCCGGCGGCCGTGGGTGTCGACGGTCGTGGCCACCGCTGCCGCCCGGTTGCGCAGTTCATCGTCAGCCTGGTGTTGCAGGTGCCGGTCCATGACGGCGTTGAACACCACGGTCAGGATCGTCATCAGCAGAGCGGCGGTGGTGAGTGCGACGAGCGAAAGCTGTCCGCGCAGGGTACGCGGGGCAAGGCTGCCGAGGCGGCGGAGGGCACGGTTCATGACAGGAGGTGTCCGAGTCCTCGCGCAGTGCCGTCCGTCCGCGTCGGGCAGGCCGGGATCGGCCTGGTGCGACGTACTGGTCATCGGGACCTTCCCTGGGAACGGGCCATGCGAGTGAACGGGCAGGAACGAGTGACTACGGAAAGCAGACGGTCTACGAGACTGTAGACGAACGGCGGCCGAGCAGCGTTCCCGAGCAGCGTCCCCGAGCGGCAGGCGGCAGGCGGAGTGCCGTAGGGGGCGTGATGTGCGGGGTGTGCGGCCGGGGCTGCGGTTCGGTCTATCGGTGGGCCTTGGGCGGTGTGCCGGGTCCTGGTGGTGACCTGTGGGATGTGGTGGGCGCCGGGGCTGTGGGTGTGTGGCGCGGATGTGGCGGGGTAAGCGAACCGACCGGAGTTGATGATTCCGTTTTTGGGATCTGCTGCTCGAGGATGCTGGAGGAGAGCATGAGCAAGCTGATGCGGCGTTGTGCCGCCCCGGGTGTCTGTGCCGCGGCCGCTGTGGGTGCACTTGTTGCCGTGGGTGGCCCGGCGAGCGCGGCCACTTCGCTGCCGACCTCGCCTGTTTCCGCTGTGACGGTGGAGGTCGGTCATCACCCTTCGCGGCCGCCCGCCGGCCACCGGCAGATCGATCCGTGGGTCGCCGGCCAGCTGGCGCAGTTCGAGCCCGCGGCCGCCCGGCGGCTCGCAGTCTACGACCCGTGGGTCAAAGACCAGCTGGCGCAGTTCACCGCTCACGGAAGCTGACCTTGCCGTCGAGCAGGGCAGAAGCCTTTGTCGGTACTGATCACGGCTGGCCAGCGAGACGATTCTCCGCAGCTCGCCCCCGGTCCTGGAGGCGATCTGGGTGCCCGCCTCGGTCCAGCTCGACCTCGCAGGCGACCGGACCGGGTGTGGGCCGACTAGGCAGCGTGACTACCTCTGGGGCAAATTGCTCACCACGAGCGCGGCGGCTTCCGCGGGCGTCGCGACCTCGCCCAGTAGGGCGGCGTAGCCGGCTGCATGGACCCGGTACGGCGGTCGGCCGTAGACGATGAACGGAAGGTCGTCGTGATCTGTTTCGGGCCAGGGCGGGGCGCTCCGAAGAAAATGCAGGGTGCCGTGTGTCGGGAAGGGATAGAAGCCGCGCAGGAGTGGCTCGGCGTGGGCGGCCTCAGCGATGACCGGCAGCGATTCGTGCGTCGCGCCCCGGGGTGCCCGACCGGCGTTCCAAGAGCCGGCGCCAGGCGGTCGCGATGTCAGGGGCTTCAGACATGGGCACATCTTCGAAGATCGCGGTGGCAGCCACAAGCCCATCAGCCGTCGACAGCCACGATGTTCCCAACACGCCCTGGCGGCAGCGGATAATCACTCGTCCTGAGCCGGCACCTCACCGATGGGACGGGTCCGCAGCCAGTACGAGCGGGCGGCGATGGCCAGGGCGGCGCCGTACACGGCAAACGCGATCATGCCGATCCAGCTGACCGACAAGGCGTCGCCTGAGGAGTGGAAGTCGCCCGGCCGCATCGTCACCGCACCGGCCGTGGCCAGAGCGCAGTAGCCGATCCCGAGCAGCCCGTACGGGGCGAGGGTGGCGGCGCCGATCAGCGCCGGAGTCAGAGGAAGCCAGCGGGGAACGCGCCGGCCTCGCAGGAGCAGCGTCCAGCGCGGGAAGACTTGTCCCCACGGGCGGACCAGGCCCCAGAGGAGGAAGAGGCCGAGTGCGGCCAGCAATACGGTGGCGTCCAAGCCCCAGGACTCAAGGGTGAGCCAGATCTCTGAGGCACCGTTGCGCTTGGAGATCGCGAGGATCTCCTCGATGTTCGTCCCGGCGAAAGTCCCTCCGAACGCCCAGAACAACTTCATGGCGCAGTAGGGCACGAAGGCAACCGTTCCGGCGGCGGCAGCGATCTGGACCCGTGCGGGCGCGCAGGACGGTGCCGGCGCGCAGGCCCCGCTGGGTGGACGGTGGTGGGAGCGGCCGGTTGCCGTGAGCAGCAACGCGCCGATGGCCGCCAGCGCATGGTTCGTGGCAGCGACCCAACTGTCCACGCCTTGACCGAACATCAGCGTGATCACGTCCATCAGCAAGCTGAACGCAGCGATCCCCGCCAGAACGCAGGCCGTCCACAGCAGCACCCGCAGCCACGGCGGCAGCCCGTACCGCACCACCGCAGCACCGACCACACCCGCCAGTGCGCCCATCGCCACAACGGCCCAATCGAGCGCGGACGACGCCTGGGCGCCGCCGCCATGGAAGAGCGGCGTCCGGCTCAGTGCACAGGACAGGCCGAAGGCGGCGTACGCCACCGCCCAGAACACCGTCGTCGGACCCACCCAACGCGGCCATCCGCGCCACCACACACGCCACAGGGCCCCGTATACCTGTCCGTCTCCGCTCACACTCCGAACGTCGCACCACCCGCGACAGTGCGGCATCAACCGCCCGAACGATCCGCCTCCCCCTGCCGGGGGAATGCGGCAGGGGCTCAGGTCTCGATCACGGACCGCGAAACCGCAACTGGCCGTCCATGGGGGAAGCTCAGCTGACCGCCGTGACGCCCGCTTGTGGAGTGCGGGGGCCGTAGCCGCGTGTCGCACGTGCAGACGACGGGGGTGGGGAATTCAAGGCTCTGGCCGCAGTCCCCTGATGCGGGGCCAAGAAATGCCACACGGCCTGTGACTCACCGATGTTCCGCACTCCCGGGCCGATTCCTTCGCGCGGCTGGTGCCCGGCGGCTGGGCGCGGGGTGGATGCCGTCGCCTTTGAGGCGAACGCCGCGCGGGATCTTCCATGGGACGGCCCCTTAGGCTGACGGCCTTGCCTGTTCAAATGGGGGAGTTGCAGATGCTGGTTGCTCAACCGTTGCCGGTTCAGGGGGTACACACGGGCCCCTTCCCGATCGCGGCCGCCGTAGGCATGCTCGTGGTCGGTGGGGTGGTCGCCGCCTCAGCCGCGCTCTGGGCCAGGGGATCTGAGGCGAAGGGCGATGGCAAGTCCCTGAGGAACTGGCTGCTCGGCCTCGGCACGACGGTGTGCGTGCTGGGCGGACTCGGTTTGTTCGACCACTACTTCGAGAACCAGCGGACGAGCGACGGACTGCACGCCGCCGGTCGTCAGATCATCAACGACGCGGTGGAGGAGGCCCGGGACTGCGACCCCTCTTCCCCTGAACCCACCTTCGTCTATCCGAGCGGATCGGTGCCCAGCGGGGCTGCCACGTACGTCCCGTCGCCGTGCAGCATCTCCCCGCGTGACGTACTGCCGACGACGTCGACCGACCCGATCGGGTACAAGGCGGAGGAGGGAGACTCCTTCTCCACGAACGGGCACGTGACGGTGACCGACGAGGACAACGGTAGTCAAGTCTGCGCCACCGTTCCGGACACGGCGAACGGCAGCGGCTCTGTTACCGACGGCCCATGCCGGGACTAACGACTTGGTCCGCGATTGAGGTTTGGGCGTGCTGGCCTGGCGGGTCGGCTGGTGGTCGATCAGCAGGCGGCCTGCCGGGCGAGCAGGCACCGGCCTCCCGCTGCCGCTCGCCCTCCCAGCAGAAGAGCTAACATGACCGGCCGAGCACCGGCCCGAGCATCAGGGCCTCAGCAGTCCGCCCACCCACCAGTCGTGCGGCTCGCCATCGTTGGCGATGCCGCGATTGCGCAGTGTCCCTTCGACGGCGAAGCCGAGTTTCTCGGCGACGGCACGCGAGCCGGTGTTCCCGGCCATGGCCCACCACTCGATGCGGTGGACGTCGAGGGTGGCCCAGCCCCAGTCGCACAGGGCCCGAGCGGCCTCCACCGAGTACCCGCGTCCGCGCTGTTCCTTGGCCGCCCAGTAACCGAGCTCCCAGACGCCGCGGCTGACGAGGGTCAGGCAGTAGGAGCCGACCAGGGCGCCGGTGTCCTTGCGGAACGCGCCGAGGGTGTAGTCCCTGTCCTCGGCCCACTGAGCGGGCAGCTTCTCGCCGACGAGCTTCTCCGCGTCCGCACGCCTGTACGGCACCGACACCGGGGTGTAGAACTGGATGTCCTCGTCCTGGCAGGCTTCATGCACCGCATCCACGTCGGCAGGTGTGAAGGCCCGCAGCACCAGACGGTCGGTCTCAAGAGTCACTGGATCCATCGCGGCAGTATGACCACCATCAACAAACGGCGACCAGCAAATATCCCGACCGAGCACCGCCCATCACAACACCCCGGGCTGGTCAACGGCCGTCGCGACACTCCGGATCAGCTGCCCCCGAGACGGAGCTACACCCACCATCAATCGCGGACCGAGCCGTAAGACACCGTTTCTGCCGTGGCGGGTCGACAGCGGGCCGGCCCAGGACACTGTGCAACGGACCGGAGCAATGCTGGCCCCTGCCACACCGGTTTGACCCTCCCCTTACGTCAGGCTTGAAGCTGTCTCCCAACGAAAGGGCAGGTGGATGAACTACTCCGTGGGCCATGTCTCAGCTTTCGCCGGGGTGACGGTGCGTACCCTGCATCACTACGACAAGGCGGGGCTGCTCTCGCCCAGTGGACGCAGCCACGCCGGCTACCGGCTCTACAGTGACGCGGATCTGGTCCGCCTGCAGCAGATCCTCTTCTACCGCGAGCTCGGCTTCTCGCTCGATGAGATCGCCGCGATATTCAAGGATCCGCAGGCGAACGCCCTGGAGCATCTGCGAGCCCGGCAGCGGCAGTTGAGTGAGGAGATCGCCAGGCTGCAGCGGCTGGCCGAGGTGGCGGAACGAGCGATCAAGGTTCAGCAGACCGGGGTGGTGCTGACGCCGCAGGAACGGTTCGAGGTCTTCGGCGAGGTCGAGTTCGACCTGAGCTATGCCACCGAGGCAGAGCTGAAGTGGGCGCACTCGGAGGGACAGCACGAGGCGATGGCGCGCGCTGCCGCCCATGGCAAGGAGGATTGGCGGCAGCTCATGGGAGACGCGGCCGCCTGGCGGGCGGAGTTGCTCGCGGCGTTCGATGAGGGCGAGCCGGGTGACGGTGAGCGGGCCATGGACCTCGCCGAGGAGCACCGCTTGCACATCGCGCGTTGGTTCACCTCCTGCCCGCCCGAGACACATCGGCGCATCGCGGACGACTTCGTCGCCGACCCACGTGCCTTCGCGCTGGTCGTACCGCCGTCGCAGCAGCGCCCGGGCCTGGCGGCCTACATGTGCACGGCCGTTCATGCCAACGCAGCACGTCGCGCAGGCGGCCGAAGCAACGCCGAGGAGCACCGATGAGGATCCTGATCGCCGCCGCTGGATCGCGCGGCGATATCGCGCCGTACACGGGCCTGGGCGCCGAACTGCGACGGGCCGGGTACGACGTCGCCCTGGCCGCCACAGACGCCTACGCACCCCTCGTTCGCGACGCCGGGCTGGAATTCCGCGGTCTTCCCACCGATCCGCGACAGCATGGCGGCGTCAAGGGCACGCGCGAGCTGATGCGTACGGCTGCCGCGTTCATCACCGAACTGGGCAAGGGGTTCGCCGACGCCGTGGACGAGGGCACGGATCTGCTCCTCCTGTCGACCACCACGGCCCCGCTCGGCTGGCACCTGGCCGAGGCCAGGGGCATCCCGAGCCTCGGTGTGTACCTTCAGCCCACCACACCGACCGGCGACTTTTCTCCCGTCGTCATGGGCTCGCGCTCGCTGGGCCGCTCCGCCAACCGCATGGCCGGACGCTTCGCCCTTCGCATGGCCGACCGTGTCTGCGAGCAGGCAGTCGCAGAGCTGCGACATCGCCTTCAGCTGCCCCCGGCTTCGGCCTCCGCGATGCGCCGACGGCAGGAACAGGCGAACTGGCCCATCCTGCACGGCTTCAGCACGGCGCTGGTGCCCCATCCCTCCGACTGGCGTTCCGGCCTGGAGGTGGTGGGTAACTGGTGGCCGCATCACGATGCATCCGAGCGGCTGCCAAAGGACCTGGAGGACTTCCTTCGTGCCGGGCCCCGGCCCGTGTTCATCGGCTTCGGAAGCATGGCGGCCGGCGAGGGGGAACGGCTGAGCGAGATCGCCGTGCGCGCCCTGCGCCGCGCCGGGCTGCGCGGCATCCTGCAGGCAGGCACTGCCAGGCTCGCCGCCGACGGCGATGACGTCCTCACCATCGGGGACGTACCGCACGCCCTGCTGTTCCCACGGCTGGCTGCGGTCGTCCACCACGCCGGGGCCGGCACGTCGGCCGCCGCATTGCGTGCCGGAGTACCTGCGGTCACCGTGCCAGTGGCTGCGGACCAGCCGTTCTGGGCGGGTCGACTTGCCGCCCTCGGCGCCGCCACCTCCCCGATCCCCTTCCGATCCCTGACTGCCGATCGACTCGCCGACGCACTCAACCAAGTCGCAAAGCAGGAGACGTACACACGAGCCGCCGCCAAAGCGGCCCAACACATGGTGACGGAAGACGGAGCAGGCCAGGTGCTCAAGGCCATCCAGCGGCTGAACAACGAATGAGCCAATCGAACGAGCGGGTCGGGCGTTCAGCATGACCTAGCGCGGAGCCCCGCCGGTTTACGGCCGTGGGGTCGTGCTTCTCAAGATGCGGGTGACCCGTACCGGGGCACGGGTCTGCACTGTTGGCCTCAGTTGGGGTGCTTCTGGTTCTTGATGTACTTCTTGATGATCGCCAAGGGGGCGCCGCCGCAGGACGCGGCGAGGTAGGACGGGGACCAGAAGTGGTCGCCCCACAGGTAGTTGCGGATGTGGTCGGGAAACTCTTGCCGGAGCCTTCGGGCCGATACGCCCTTGAGTGAGCCGACGAGCCGGGACACGGCGACTTTGGGCGGGTAGTGCACGAGCAGGTGGACGTGATCGCGTTCGCCGTTGAATTCCACCAGTTCGGTTTCGAAGTCGGCGCAGACGGCGCGCAAGATCTCTTCGCAGCGTATAAGGATCTCGTCGGTGAATGGCCCCCGCCGGCACTTGGGCGTGAAGACCAAGTGGGCGTGGAGGGTGCGGACGACACGACCGTGCGGCCCCTGCGAATATTGGGGTTTGACTCCCAGCGTGGTGACATAGATCAACGTTATGGTCTTGGGCGTGAAGATGGTGACGCAGGTCAAGCTGATGCCGGATGCCGCCCAGGCGTCGGCACTGCTCTCGACTCTGCGCACGGTCAACGATCTGGCCAACTGGGTCTCTGACGTGGCCTTTGTCAACGATGTGCCGCGTGAGTACGAGCTGCGCAAGAACACGTACGCGCACCTCAAGGCCGAAGGGCTCGGGGCGCAGGCTGCACAACATGTGATCAAGAAGGTCAGGGACGCGTACACCACGCTGCACGCCAATCTCAAAGCTGGAAACCTTGGCAAGCCCGGATCGAAGCGACGCAGGAAAGTCGAGTCCAAGCCGATCGTCTTCCGGTCCGAGGCCGCGCAGCCGTACGACGACCGGTGTCTGAGCTGGCGGTACGAGGCGCAGACGGTGAGCATCTGGACCACCGCAGGCCGAATCAAGAACGTGCGTTTCGCCTGCTCCCAGGACGCGTTGAAGGTGCTCCAGCAGTACCGCAAGGGTGAATCCGACCTGATCGAACGCGACGGCGTGTTCTATCTGATCGCCACGTGCGAGGTGCCCGAGGCCGAGCAGTACGAGCCCGACGGCTTCATCGGCGTAGACCTCGGAATCGTCAACATCGCCACCACGTCCACCGGCTACCAGGCCGCCGGACGCGGACTGAACCGATACCGCAAGCGACAGCTTGCCCTGCGGGCCAAGCTCCAGAAGAAGCGCACCAAGTCCGCCAAGCGCCGGCTGAAAGAGCGCTCGCGCCGCGAGCAGCGGCACGTGAAGAACACCAACCACATCATCGCCAAGACGATCGTGACCGAGGCTGAACGCACCTCGTGCGGGATATCCCTGGAAGAACTCAAGGGAATCCGGCAGAGGGTACGGCTCCACAAGCCCCAACGGGTCGCCCTCCACTCCTGGGCCTTCGCCCAGCTCGGAGACTTCATCGTCTACAAGGCGCGCAGGGCCGGTGTCCCGCACGTGTTCGTCAATCCCGCCTACTCCTCAAGGGAGTGCGCGGAGTGCGGCCACGTCGACCGGCTCAACCGTGTCTCCCAAGCCAAGTTCGTATGCCGGTCGTGCGGCGTCGTTGCGCACGCCGACCGGAACGCTTCCCGCGTCCTGGCCCGCAGGGGCCAGGACACGTGGACTGCGGGGCGTGAGCCACGCGTCCCTGCCACCCCATAGGGGTGTCTGGACGGAGGAGCCCACCCAACAACCAGTTGGGCACTACCTCCAAGCCCGGTCCTTCAGGACCGGGTCAAGTTGACACGTCATCTCATCCGCCCAGCCGCAGATGCCTGTTGCAGCACGGCCCCTGTCGTCAGGAGCGCTGACGCTGCTCCTGAAGCACAGCCATGGCTTCAAGGTCATTGGTCACCATCACCTGAGCCAGTCCGGCCGCGATGGTGATCACGGCACCCCATCCCGGAGCATCGAGATATGTCTCATCCGGGGCGCTGCGACCCACAGACTCCTGCACTGCCGAGTAGGCCCTGCCCAACTCCTCCATGAGCGTGACTTCTTCCTCGGTCCGGAGGCTCTTGCCCAGCCACGGAGCGGGGTCGTCAGCGTTGCAGAAATCGTCGAACAGCACGTGGACCACGAAGTCCAGATCCTCAAATTCCTCCGGCTGCAGCCACACGTCGCGTTGCCATGAAGGACTCGCCAGAGCGAGAACCGCCGGCACAACATGCAGACGAAAAAAGGGGAATCCAATGCCGTGGTCAGTCACCCAGCCAGCCTACCGAGGCGGTGAGGGACACGGCCTTTTCAGATCACGGAACTGCAGACAGAGCCCTTCTCGAGAGTCCCCATCAAATTAGCCCCAGGCCTGATGGCACAGGTCCGCGAGGTCGCGGGCGGCCACTTTGTCGGCGCTGTGGCACAGCTGGCGCATCTGCTGGGGATTGCGCTGAGTCCGGGGCAGTGGGCGGACCGGGTCTGTCTGCACGGCAGGGTGCCGGGTCCTCGGGCGCGGGTGCTGCTGCGGGGCAGGACGGTGGCGCGGTGTGGGATGCGTCCTGGGAGCAGTTCTGTGTGGCCGCTGCACGGAGGCCACGGAAGTCCGGTGCGGGACCTCAGGCGTGTGCCGCGCCCGCTCGGGCCCCGTTCGCACCAGCGCGGAGCGCGCCGAGGGCGGTGCCACCGGCATCGCTGCCGTCGACGTCGGCGTCGGCCCGTCCGGCGCGAGTGGGGCCCGTGCGTCCAGGGGACGGCCGTCGGCCGGCGGGGAGTTGGGCGTCACGGTGGTGCAGCTTGTGACGCCCAGCAGTACCAGGAGGAGGAAGGTCAAAGGGCGAGGAAGCACCGGCTCACTGTGCTGCACCGCGGACGGTCACGGGCGGCGCCACGCGGCCGGTCACCGCAAGGAGGGACACGCCGGAATGCGGCTGACGCCGGGAGGGGGCACCGTCAGTCGGCCGGCAGCCGCCACAGAACCCCGTCGACCACCTGCTGATGATCCCGCAAGGGCCGCCCCTGGCCATCAACACCAGGCAGCAACGGGGCTGTCCGTGCCCACACCGCGCCCGTCAACTCACCCCGCCTCACCACTCCTGTCAGAGGTGGCACACCTGGGTGGTGCGACGGTTGTGCAGGTAGCGGTCGGCCTCCTGGGGGGTCAGCCGACGGTGGACTGCGCCGCATACGGCGTCGGTCGCCTGAGCGGGGGTGGGCAGGTCGATGTCGTAGAGCCGTACCGCGCTGTCGTCGGTGGCGAGGGCCAACGTACGGCCGGCACTGCCGAACGCCATGAAACCGATGCCGTTGTCGGAGACGGTGAGTGTCTTGCGGATCTGTTCGGTCGGCGTGTCCCACAGCCGCACGTCGCCGTCCGAACCGGCGATGGCGAGAGTGCGGCCGTCAGGGGTGAACGCCAGTGAGGTCACGCTGGTGGGAATGCTGAACGTGGTCGGTGATGTGTCGAAGATGTCCTTCCGAATCGCCACCGTGCCATCGGCGCCGCCGATCGTCAGGAGGTGTCCTTTCGGCGCGAAGGCGATCCGTGTCACGCGTCCCGGGCTGTCGAGGGTGGCGAGAACCTTTCCCGAGCCGGGGTTGCGGATCCGCACCTTGCGACGGTCTGCGGTCACCGCCGCCAGGTAGTGTCCGTCGGGGCTGAAGGCGACGGGGATGGCCGGGTCGATGTCCGGCGTCTCCTCCTCGTCCTCCGCGTCCTCTCCGGTGATGCTTCGGGCTCTGCCCGTTCGGAGGTCGAAGAGGCTTGCGCCGTCGACTACCAGGATCCTGCCGTCCGGGCTGTACACCAGGGTTCTGCTGCCGCCGCCCTGCGGGAGGGACCGGCGTGTCCGACCGGTTACCGGGTCCCGCAGTCGCACACTGTCTCCGTCACTGCCTACGGCAAGCGTCCCGCCGTCCGGACTGAAGGCCAGGCCCGTGGCATCGTCGGGTTGGGTGAACTTCAAGCGGATGGCGTTCCGGCGTGTGTCCCACAGCCGTACGACCCCCTCGCTCGTGAGCGTCTGTGTTGAAACGGCGACCGTACGTCCGTCAGGACCGACCACCATGTCCTGCAACGTCCCGTCGATACCGGGCAGTGCCAACCGCGCCATGCCGCTGTACGGGTTCCACAAGCGCAGGTCGTGGTCCGCGCTGCCGCTGACGAGTGTGCGGCCGTCCGGGCTGAAGGCCAGGGCCGTGACGTCGGAGGTGTGGCCGACGAAAGTCGCACGCGCCTTCCCCGTGCCGGCATCCCACAGACGCACGGTGTGGTCACTGCTCGCCGTTGCGAGAGTGTCGCCGTCCGGACTGAACGCAAGGGCGGTCACCTCACCGGTGTGCCCGAACAGCGAGGCGAGGATCTTCCCGGTGCGCGCACTGCGCAACTGGACGAAGCCACCGAAGTCCCCGGTCGCCAGACGTCTGCCGTCCGGACTGAAGGCCACGGATTCTGTCGCTCCCAAGGGCATGTCAGCGCTGGGAGACGTGTCGAACCCGGCCCGCTGCTTACCGGTGTGCACGTCCCACAGCCGTGCCCGGGCCTCATGGCCCAGTGACGCCACCGTACGGCCATCGGGGCTGATGGCGGCGACCTGCGTGTCGACTCCCGCGGCGACGAAGCCGCTCCGCCTGCCCGTGGCCGTGCTCCGCAACTCGATGCCCTTGCCCGCGCCTCCGACGGCCAGCGTCCGTCCGTCCGGCGTGAGTTGGATCGAGGCCGCCGTGGTGCGGACCGGGCCGGCGTGCGGTCTGCCCGTCGTGGCGTCCCACAGCATCAGGGTGTGCTCGTCGCTTGTGTCGTTGCCCGACAGCGTCGCCACTGTCCGCCCGTCCTGGCTGAACACCATCGCCATCAGCGGATGCGGGGCGGTGAACGTCACCCGGGGCCGTCCCGTGGCCGGGTCACGGAGGTACACGGTCCCGTCCTGTCGGGCCTCGGCGAGGGTGCGGCCATCCTTGCTGTAGGCGACGGACACGATCCTGCTGTCAGTGGTGATCCTGTGCTTCAGCGGCAGGTCGGCGGCGGTGTAGAGGGCGGCGACGGCCTGGTCGGTGGGGCTGGTTCGATAGGCCTGTACCGCGAGGAGCGCAGCCAGGTCGGGGTCGGTGTGCAGCAGGGCACCGGAAACGGCTGCGAGTTCCCGGGACCGCGCCTCCCGCTGTGCTGTGACGGCTTCCGAGCGCTGCCAGACAGCAACCCCCGCTGCGAGCAGGGCGAGGGCGAGGAGGCTCGCGAGGAAGGCGTTGAGCCGTCTGGCCCGCCGGATGCCCGCCTGCTGGTGCTGGTGGCTGCGCTGCACATAGGCGCCGATGGTGGCGGGAAGTCCGCGTTCGGCGCACCATTCCAGCCCCTGGCTCAGGTCCGTTCCCCGCAGCAGGTCATCATGACGATGATGCGCCGCCCAGCGCGCGTGTTGTTCGCGAGCGCGGCGCAGCCAGTCCTGGAAGCTGTGATCACGGGCCACCCACTCGCGCAGTTCCGCCCAGTCCCTGATGAGGGCGTCGTGGATCAGTTCGGCGACCGGCTCTCCCGGCTCGGTGGCTGGGGCTGCGGGATGCCGACTGCGAGTGGTCACGATCCGGTGGCTGGTCAGCGCGGTCAGGACGTCGTCGAAGAGCGACTCATCGGTGACCGCATCGGAGGAGCCGGCGGCAGAGGCAGTATCCGCACGAGCGTCGGTCAGGTCGCGCAGGGAGGTCAACGACACCTGCTGGCGGACGGCGGGGATGCGGCCGGATTCGTCGGCGGGCCGGACGAGTGCGGTGAGAATGCGTTCGGCGACGGTTCGTCGTTCGGCGGTGAGGTCGGCGACCGCGGTGTTGCACCAGGTGGCCAGCGCGCCGGTGACCTCGCCGATCGCCTGGTAGGCGTGGTGGGTCAGGACGCCGTTGGAGCGTCGTCGCCACAGCTGGCTCAGGGTCAGTTCCAGTGGTGGCAGCAGAACCGCCGGGGCCCGGCCGGTCGTGGCACCGGCGGGGTCGGCGGCCAGGACGTCGGTGATGATCCGTTCCGGAAGACCGTCCTCGAAACGGGCTCCCACCGTCTGTGCCGGGCGGGTGATGATCGCGTTCAGGTCCTGTCGGCCGAGTGTGGCGGGGATGTTGACGAGCCCGGGGGCGACGGCTTCCAGCAAGGCCGGGGCAATGGCTGCCATCCGCGGGTAGAAGTCGTCCCGCATGATCAGGAGGAGGGTGATGGCCGCCGACGAGGCCGCCGCCCTCGTCAGCTCGTCGATGACCGCCTGGCCGGCGGCGGTCGACTGGGTGAATACCTCCTCGAACTGGTCGATCACCAGGAGGAGATGGTCGCGGTCTGATTCAGCCGCGAGCCTGCGGGCGGCCGCGGACGACAGACCGGACGTACGGGCGCCGGCCAGTCCGGCGCGCTCCAGCTCGGCGGCCAGGTCCTGCCCGGGCCGAGTGAGGACCGGCAGCCATCTGTCGCCACCGGGCAGCCGTCCCTCGGTGAGGGCCGGTAAGAGACCCGCCTGCACCACGGAGGACTTGCCGGCCCCGGACGGACCGGTCAGCAGCACCGCTCTACGGTGCCCGGCCAGTGCCGCGAGCATCTTCTCCACGGCTTCCTCGCGACCGTGGAACCACCGGGCCTGCTCGGCGGTGAACGGCTCCAGCCCCAGGTAGGGGCAGATGTCCTGGAGGATCGGCTCCGGCAGCACGCCGACCAGGGTGTCGACGGGCGTGGCG
The DNA here is from genome assembly GCF_056434305.1 of Streptomyces sp. NPDC044061. Taxonomy (NCBI): domain Bacteria; kingdom Bacillati; phylum Actinomycetota; class Actinomycetes; order Kitasatosporales; family Streptomycetaceae; genus Streptomyces; species Streptomyces sp. NPDC044061. The sequence goes on from NZ_JBWKFL010000035.1 coordinate 25,701, forward strand.
TAGGCGATGCCGAGCCCCTTCAGGTGGACGTCGGGCGTGGCGATGGCGGTCACCATGCCTACCACCAGGCCCGTTGGCTCGTCGACGAGCGGCGCGCCGCTGAACCCGGTCGTCAGGTCGTTGGCAGCGGTCAGTTGCAGGAGGGCGCCGCCGTTGTGGGTGCCGGGCAGCAGTTCGCCCGCTTCCGCGTGGCCGAAGTGTCCGCCGGCCGGCGCCTGGGTGGGAAAGCCGTACGACGACACGCGGTGGCCCCGGCTGCCCGCCGCCGAGCCCAGCGGCAACGGACGGATGCCCGCAGGTGTCCGTTCGAGCCGCACAACGGCGATGTCCTGGGCGTCAGCTGGGCTCCACGTCCCGGACTCGACGCGACCGACGGCCTCGGGCGTGCCGAGGGCGGCGGGGAACGACAGCCGGACCCGGCCGCCCGGGGCGCTGCCGGCGGCATCGATCACATGGGCACAAGTGAGAACGGTGTCCTCGGCGGCGAGGAACCCGGCCCCGGCCACCCGCCCGGCCTCGTCCGTGATCCGGGCGATGCTCGCCCAGAAACCGTCAGGTCCTCCGCGGCCGCCACCGCGGTCAAGGGCGCCCGTCACGGCCGTCACCCCTCAAGAGGCCTGCGCGTCCGGGGCTTCGGGGGCGTTCTGCCACAGCACCCGTACCTTCAAGTGAAAGCCGGCCTCGCTCTTGGTGATGACTGCCCCGGCCTGCGCCGACAGGTCGACTCCGAACTCGACCTCGATTTCCGCCGGACCCGCGTGCCTGAGCTGTTCCACGACGGCACGTGCCGTTTCCCGCACCGGGGCGAGTACCGACTGCAGGCTCGCCGGCAGATCGCGGATGACGTCACCGACACGGCCGGCATGGACGGGTCCGTCCGCCGTGACGGGCGCCGCCTCCACGAGGACCGCACCGCCACCGTCCAGCGGAATGCGCGCAAGGCTCGGCATCCGGCCGCTCTCCCGTCTTCCCCGTGTGCCCTCGTACCGCGCGGAACGTGCGCGCGCCCGAGACTGACGGGCAGTCACGATAGCGGAGGGGGCGATCAACTCACCCCGGGATGAGGATGATGGCCGGATCACGGCGTCCTCGGTTCACCACCTGCCGGTGTGCCGTAGGGGGAGCGGACCGGAGGGATACCGCGGATCAGTGGCTTCAGGGCCTGGCTCGACAGCGGGTCCGTGCTGATGGCCGTTTCTGGATGGAGACTTGGACGTCGCCGGATGCGTGGGGGCATCGCCGTTGTCAGGCGGTGGGGTGCTGCTGCGCTGCCGGGCTGACGTCTTCGGTGGCGGCCAGGGAGGCGAGCAGGCGTAGTCCCTCTTCTGAGGGGGAGCCGGGTTCGGCGGTGTAGATGGTCATGTTGAGTCCGGGTTCGGCGGCCAGGTCCAAGGACTCGTAGGCGAGGGTGAGATCGCCGACCGCGGGGTGGCGAAACCGCTTGGTTCCGGTCCCGTGGCGGCGGACGTTGTGGGCGCCCCAGCGGGTGCGGAAGTCCTTGCTGCGGGTGGACAGCTCTCCGATGAGGTCGTGCAGGTCCTTGTCGTGAGGGTCGCGGCCGGCCTCGCGGCGCAGGATGGCCACCGCCATGTCGGCGAACAGCTCCCAGTCGGGATAGAACTGGCGGGAGGCGGGGTCGAGGAAGTTGAAGCGAGCCAGGTTCCGCTGGTTGTCGGAGTGGGCGAACAAGTCGGTGTAGAAGGCGCGGGCGAGCGGATTGGCGGCCAGGATGTCCGTGCGGCCGTTGCACACGACCGCGGGCCCCGCCGTGATCGCGTCCAAGGTCCATTGCAGGCTGCGGTGCGGGTTCCACTGCCGGCTGGTGGCGCGGCGCCGGGGGCGGGTGAGGGCATCGGAGCCGTCGGCCGCCTGCGCCAGGTGCAGGAGATGGGCGCGCTCGGCGTCGTCCAGCTGAAGCGCGCGGGCGACCGCCTCGAGGACGGCCGGGGAGGCGCCGGCCAGGTTGCCCCGTTCCAGCTTCGCGTAGTACTCGACGCTCATGTCGGCCAGCGCTGCGACCTCGCTCCTGCGCAGCCCGGGTACGCGCCGTCGGGAACCGGCAGGCAGGTCGGCCTGTTCCGGGGTGATCTTCGCTCGCCGCGAGGTGAGGAACTCGCGGACCTCCTCACGGTTGTCCATGTCTCCGACGGTACGGCTTGCCCGCCGGGGGAGGGGTGTACTGGCAGTACACCTTTCGCTGGTAACTCGCTGGCCGCCCGAAGGAGCGGTTACCTGGAGCAGAGGCACTCCCTGTGCGGCGCGGCCGCCCCGGGGGCACCCCGGCCGGGCAGCGCGCGAAGGACATCGGCGCCCTTACGCGTCCCCGATTCGCCCGCCCAGGGCACGACGGCCCGCGGACCGCCCTCAGGCCCGCCCCTCAGCAAACGGAAGGACTTCCCCCATGCGCGGAGCAGTGATCCACGCCCCCGGCGATGTGCGCTTCGAGACCCTGGATGATCCGAAGATCCTCAAGCCGACCGACGCGATCATCCGTACCGCCGTCACCTGTGTGTGCGGCTCCGACCTGTGGCCCTACCGCGGACTCGACGCGACCGACGAGGCGCACCCGATGGGGCACGAGTACGTCGGCTTCGTGGAGGAGGTCGGGGCTGAGGTCACCGAGCTCAAGCCGGGTCAGTTCGTCGTCGGCTCGTTCGCCACTTCGGACAACACCTGCGCCAACTGCCGCAACGGCTTCCCCTCCAACTGCCTGAACCGCGAGTTCATGAGCACCTGCCAGGCCGAGTACGTGCGCATCCCCAACGCCCAGGGCACCCTGGTCGCCACCGACGAGGTGCCGGGCGAGGAGTTCTGGCCCGGCCTGCTGGCCGTCTCCGACGTGATGGGCACCGGCTGGTACGCCGCCGACGCCGCCGAGGTAAGGCCCGGCTCCACCGCCGTGGTGGTCGGCGACGGCGCGGTCGGACTGTGCGCGGTGATCGCGGCGAAGGAGATGGGCGCGAAGCGGATCATCGCCATGAGCCGTCATGAGTCCCGCCGGCAGCTCGCCCGCGAGTTCGGCGCCACCGACATCGTCACCGAGCGCGGCGAAGAGGGCGTCGCCCGGATCAAGGACCTCACCGACGGCATCGGCGCCGACTCGGTCCTGGAGTGCGTCGGCACCGCCCAGGCCATGCGGCAGGCCCTGCGCACGGCGCGGCCGGGCGGCAACGTCGGCTTCGTCGGCGTCCCCCACGAGGTGGCGATCGACGGCCAGGAGCTCTTCTTCTCCCACGTCGGCCTGCGCGGCGGCCCCGCCCCTGTGCGCCGCTACCTGCCCGACCTGATCGACCGCGTCCTGACCGGCCGCATCAATCCGGGCAAGGTCTTCGACCTCACTCTGCCCCTGGCGCAGGTCGCCGAGGGATACCAGGCCATGGACGAACGCCGCGCCATCAAGGCACTCCTCAAGCCCTGACCCCCGCCGCCGCTCACCGGAACACGCCGCCGCCCTCGCGATCCCGCGAGCCAGTGGCCCGAGCGTGTGCCCGTCAACCCCTGACGCCCACCGAGAAAGAAACGACCTTGCAGATCACCCGAAGCTCGATCAACACCGTCAAGGGTCCCGCCGACTGGTTCACCGGCGACGTCTACATCGACGCCGTCGCCGCCGCACCCGAGCCGTCGCGGGTCACCGCCAACCTGGTGCACTTCATGCCCGGCGCACGCACCCACTGGCACCGCCACCCGCTGAGCCAGACCGTCTTCGTCACCGAGGGCATCGGCCTGTGCCGGCGCCGGGGCGGACCGATCGAGGTCATCCGGCCCGGCGACCGCGTCCTGTTCGAGGCCGACGAGGAGCACTGGCACGGCGCCGCACCGAACCGGCTGATGGTCCACCTGGCCATCAACGAGGCGGACGCCGACCACGACGTCGTCCACTGGCTGACCCCCGTCACCGACGAGGAATACGCCGCCGCCCCGGCCACCGACTGACACCTGACCCCAACCCGGCGGCGCCGCCCCCGGGCCCCTGACCGTCAACGGCTTCCGCCTCGGCAGCGCCCGGCGCATTCTCACCGGTTCGATGATCGGTGGCATCGCCCTGACCCAGGAGATGCTCGACCTCTCGGCCTCGGCACCATCAGGCACGGGCATGTTCAAGGTCGGCTGATCGCCCGCCTGCCCTGCGCCGCCAACGCCCTGGCGCCCGACCTTCGGAAGCCCCCGATCGAAGGGGAGCGCGCTTCGCGCCGGCAGATGCCTGGAGACGGTCGACGGCCTCGTCGCTCCGCTCGCAGCACGGCCGGCTTCTTTCAGCCAGGCCGGTGTGCGTCCAAGGGACTGCGCCGGTCGGCCGGCGCCGTGAGCTCGCTGCGGGCGAGTAGGGCGTGCGGCGAGGGCACGCGTGCTGGGGCAGTCGAAGGCCGGCGTGGGTGCCCGGCCCACGCCGGGATCCGTGCCCATGAGGCAAGCAGCCGTGACGGGGGAGGGGGTTGGTCACATCCAGGGTGCCGCCCCAGACCGTGCGGGCTGCGGGGGAGAGGTGATGCGCCCACCCACCGGCAGTGCGCCCGGCCCACGGTGCCAGGCATGCACTGCCGGTACACCCCTTCACAGGAACTCCCTGACCGCCGCGGAACGCGGTTGTGTGGAAATCGGTCAAGTTCCTGCGGTGCCGAGAGGCCGCTGGTGAAGCCGTTTTGTCGCCCCTGTTCATTGGAGCTGCGTGAGTACCCCCGTGATCCCGAGCCTGCCGCGCGAGCGGACGGTCGGCCGTGCCCTGGCCGCCGTTCTCGCGCTGCTGACCGTCTTCGGTCCGATCTCGATGGACCTCTACCTACCGGTGCTGCCCGCGCTGACCCGTGAGCTGCACGCGTCGACGTCGGCCGCGCAGCTGACCGTCACCGCCTGTCTGCTCGGCCTGGCGTTCGGCCAGGTGGTTGCCGGGCCGCTGTCGGACCGGTTCGGCCGGCGCCGTCCCATGCTGGCCGGCGCCGTCGCCTATATCGCCACCTCGGTGCTGTGCGCCGTCAGTCCGAGCGTCGAGTCGCTGGTCGCCGCCCGCTTCGTGCAGGGTCTGGCCGGCGCGGTGGGCATCGTGATCGCCCAGGCCGCCGGTCGTGATCTGTATTCCGGCGGAAAGCTGGTGCGCTACTACGGCCGCCTGACCGTGATCGGTGGACTGGCCGCGATCATCGGACCGGTCGTGGGCGGCCAGCTGGCCGCCGTCACCGACTGGCGCGGCATCTTCGGCTTCCTCGCCCTGCTCGGCGCCGTGATCCTCCTGGCCTGCCTCACCGTCTTCCGGGAGACCCTGCCCCCGCAGGAGCGCACCGGTGGCGGCCTGGCCCAGAGCGGCCGCGACTTCCGCCGGCTGCTGTCCGACCGGCTCTTCCTCGGCGCCGCCCTGATCACCGGCCTCGTCAACGCAGCCCTGTTCGCCTACCTCAGCGGCGCCACCTACGTCCTGCAGGGAATCTACGGGCTCTCCCCACAGGGCTACTCGCTCGCGTTCGGACTGAACTCCGCGGGCTTCATGGTGTTCGGCTTCGTCGCGGGACGGCTGTCGGAGCGATGGTCGGAGAAGGGCACTCTCGTCCTGGGCCTCGCCATGACCCTCGCGGGTGCGGGCGGCCTCCTGGTCACCGCAGCGGTGCACCTCCCGCTGGCCGCGATGGTGCTGTCCCTGCTCACCATGGTCAGCGGCGTGGCCGCCACCACCCCGCCCTCCACCTCGCTCGCCCTCGCGCACTACCCCGGGATCGCGGGCACCGCCTCCTCGCTGCTCGGCATGGCGCGCTTCGCGTTCGGCGGGCTCGCCGCTCCGCTCGTCGGCCTCGGCGGCGCCGGCACCGCCCTCCCGCTCGGGCTGGTCACCCTCGCCTGCGCCGCGCTCGCCGTGATCGTCTACGCCCTCGCCGTCCGCTCCCGCACCCGAGCCGCAGGGCACACCGTCGCCGCCGGGCGGCCCGTCGACCGGGTGACGGCCGCCTCCTGACTCGCCCTTCACGCGCAGTAGCGGGGTGCGGCGGGCTCGATCTCCATCGACATGACCGCCGAGGACCCGTTCGACGTCCGCGGCGGCTCCATCCGCTTCCGCCGCCCCGGCCAGCAGCAGACCTGCACCGTCTTCAAGCGGAACGACCTGTGGCTGTTCGTTGTCGGCCCGGGCGGTAAGAAGGCGTCCGGCTCCACAACTTGCACCGGCTCCACAGCAGCCTCGGTTACCGCATCTCACTCTTCCTCGGGTGCCGCGGGTTCCCCGCTCCAGCCAGGCGATCATCAGTGGTAGTAGGCGACCATGGCGGCGAGCAGTATCGCTGCTGAAGCCGTGACCGCAGGGACTCGGTAGCGGTTCCAGGCGGCGAGGGCCAGGCAGCCCGACCAGGCTGCGCCGGTGAAGGTGACTGCCCACGCTCCGCTCGCGGTGCTTGCGGCGGCGAGGGGTATCGGGGCGAGCAGGATTGTCGGCGGGATGATGACGAGTCGTGGTCTGATGTCCAGCCGTTTGTAGGCGAGGGTGAGCACGATCAGGGTGACCGTGAGGATGAGGGGGACGGCCGTCACGTTCAACCAGGTGATGCAGAGGCTGTCGCTCGCCTGGCAGGTCCGGTTGCTGCGGTGTTCGGACCAGGAGTGGTAGCTCCGGGCGCCGGTGGCCAGAACCGCTCCTGTGGCAGCCGCGCCCAGCACGCGCGGCAGGACGGGGTGGTGTGGTTGCGTGTGACAGGTAGTCATGGAGCCAGCCTTCCCGAACGCGGGCCCGGGGGCCTGAGTACTCGTACTCACGCCTGCACCGGGTCGACTGCCGGTCCGGCAGCAACTGACCGGCGATGGTCGCCGCCGCACACCTGCCTGCTACGTCTGCGGGGCGGTCCGCCGTGCGCCGCCGCGAACTGAGGAGGTGGGACCCTTGAATCAGACACCGTGGGCGGGCACGGCGATCCGGGCCCGTCAGAGACCCGACGGATGACTGGAGAGCCAGTCGGCATGCCGATCGCGCGTGCGGTCCCGCTCCTGCGGTGAGGTGAGGAAGACGTCGGCGCCGCCATCGTAGGGGTGATGGACGCGCCGCATCCGCGTGTCGGTGATGAGGACTCCCGCCACCTTGTCGTCGGCGATTTCACGGAGCAACTCGTCGATGCAGCCACGTTGCCAAGTCCGGCGGGCGGCGAAGAGATGGCAGTAGGTGCGGAACTCCGGCTCTGGATCGTCGTTCACCAGCAGGCTCTGCCATAGCCGGCGTCGGGTTGAAGCGGCGGGACCTCGGCTTCAGTCGCCCAGTTAGGAGTGATCACGTATACGTCTGTGCCGGCGAACAACTCGTCGAGGACGGTGTTGTAACGCTCCAGGACGACGGCGTACTCGCTCTCGTTCTCTGCGTACCGCTTCGACTGCGGCAGGCTGCGAAAGCGCACCCAGGCATCTCGATACGGGACACGGAGTTTGTAGCCCACTGGAGGGCAGTGGGGCCATCGCTGCTGCCACACCTCCGTCAAAGCCGCCTGCCCGCCTCCAGACACCTGCTGCACTCGCCCTCTCGCGTATGGCCCGTCTCGACAACCATGATGCCCGGCGCTCACTCGCCAAGCGAAGCGACGTTCAACAGACGGACCCACATCGCAGCTGAGGGCCATCTCGAGAAAGCCGGTGTACGTAGGACCGGCGCGCGGGCGCCTACTGGTCGGAAGCCACGCACCGACACGGATCAACGCCTACGGTTGTCGGCACTCAGGGCGGGCGAGGAGGCTGCCCACGCCTCGTACCACCGTGACCTGGTTCGTGTCAGGAGCGATGGCGCGGTCCACCACGGTGGTGACCCGGCGCCTCCGCTCTGCCGTGGGGCGTCAGACGGCGAGGCGGCGTACGGCCTCAAGGAGAGTGTCGACGTCGTGTTCGGTGGTGGAGAAGGAGGTGACGAAGCGGCAGACACCTGGCTCCCAGCGGTCGTGGTAGAAGGTGAATCCTTCGGCCAGGAGCTGGTCGATGACCGGCTGGGGGAGGCGGCAGAAGAGGATGTTGGCCTCGACGGCGTGCAGGAGATCGGCGCCGGGAATGGCCTTGAGCCCGGTGCCGAGGCGCTCGGCCATCGTGTTGGCGTGGGCGGCGTTGCGCAGCCACAGGCTGTCTGTGAGGTAGGCGTCGAGCTGGGCGGACTGGAAGCGCATCTTGGAGGTGAGCTGGCCGGCGCGCTTGGTCCGGAAGGACAGTTCCGGGGTGAGGGCGCGGTCGAAGACGACGATGGCGTCGGCGGTCATGGCGCCGTTTTTGGTCGCTCCGAAGGAGAGGACGTCGATGCCGGCCTGCCAGGTCAGCTCGGCCGGGGTGCAGCCCAGGGCGGCGACGGCGTTGGCGAAGCGGGCTCCGTCCATGTGGACGCGCAGGCCCGCGTCCTTGGCGATGCGGGTCAGGGCGCGGATTTCGGTGGGGTGTAGAGGGCGCCGGTCTCGGTGGCCTGGGTGATGCTGAGCACGGAAGGCTGCACGCTGTGTACGTCGCCGACCTTCCGCGTCGCGGCCGCGCGCAGCTGGGCGGCGTCGATCCGGGCGTCGTCGCCGGACAGGGGAACGAGTTTGGCCCCGCTGGTGAAGAACTCCGGTGCGCCGCACTCGTCGGTGTTGATGTGGCTGTCGCGGTGGCACAGCACGCTGCCCCAGGGCGGGGCGAGGGCGGCCAGGCTCAGGGCGTTGGCCGCGGACCCGGTGGAAACGGGCAGGACGTCGACGTCGCGTTCGAAGATCTCCGCGAAGCGGGCGCGGGCGCTGGCGGTGAACCGGTCGGCGCCGTAGGGCAGATCCTGGCCGGCGGCCGCGGCGAAGACGGCCTGGACGATCTCGGGCGAGGCGCCGGCGGTGTTGTCGCTGGTGAATATCCGCTGGGGCACGGCGGGGGCGGTGACGCTCATGTTCAGGGATGTCTTTCAGCTGATGATGGGGGAGGCGATGACGACGGTGACGTCGGCCGGCTCGGGGCCGGTGCGGTAGACGTGCGGGGCATCCCCCGCGAAGGCGAGCAGGTCGCCGGGGTGCAGGTCGGTGGGGGCGTCGGCAGGCCCGGCAGCGAGACGACCGGAGGAGACGAGCAGGTGCTCGATGGTGCCGGTCGCGTGCGGCACGCCGTCCAGGTGTGTCCCGGGGGGCATGCGCAGCCGCCAGATCTCCAGGCTGTTGCCGCTGCTGATACGGCGCAGCAGTTCACGTCCTACCTCGCCGTCGGCGAGGTCGGTGCCGGGTACGAACACCGGCCCCGGATCGGTGTCGCGGGCCAGAAGGTCGGTCAATGGGATGCGCAGGGCGATCGCGAGCGCGTCGAGGGTTTCGATCGTCGGGTTTCCCCGCCCGGCCTCCAGCTTCGAGAGCGTCGCCTTGCCCAGGCCCGCCCTGCGGGCCAGCTCGGCACTGCTCATGCCACGCTGCTCGCGGCGCTGGCGGATCTGGGCTCCGACCGCGATCGCTGTGCTGCTGGCGGGTCGGCGCTCCTCTGGCGGCGGCGTCATGAGTGCTCCCGGTGGTCGGCGCTGTAGGAAACGCGGATGCGGCCCTTCTTGACCTTCAGTGTCGGCAGTACGACGTCGACGAGGCCGCCGAGGCTGCGCACGTGGGTTCCCCCGCACGGAGCCGAGTGCAGATGGGCCAGGTGAACGACGCGACGACCGTCGGCGTCGTTCTCCCAGGTCACGGGCAGGTCTTCGGCAATGGCCTTGGCGACTTGCGTCCGCAGGGCCGCGGTGGCCTCCTCCCGGCCCTCCGGTGTGTCCAGGCGGGCGTCGGGCATCGGCGCGGTGAACTCGATCCGGGCCTGGCCGGGGAAGTGGTTGTTGGCGGCCAGCACCCAGCCCTGTGCCCGTCCGGCCGCTTCGATCAGGTGACCGGCGGTGTGCAGGGCGGCATGCGCGAGGCGCACCGGGAGGTCGATGCGGACCTGGACCGGCTGCCCGACCGAAAGGACGGGCAGCGCCGTCTCGCCGCAGGCCACGGCCACGACCAGCCCGGAGTCATGGTCCCGCACGGGGACGATCTCGTGACCGTCCACCCAACCGCGGTCGGCCGGCTGACCGCCACCCTGGGGGTGGAACAGGCAGTGCTCGACCGCCACCCACGGTGTGCCGTCGCGCTCCCCTATGGCGGCGACCTGGGTCTGGGCCTGCTCCTCGTATGTGTCCGCGTAGTAGGCGGGGACCTGCATGACACCCTCACTCAGATTGATGAACTCTACGTTCACTATAACGAACGATGGCGCATCCAGCCGCCCCGACGCTGGACGCCAAGGTTCGAGAACGGGTGGTGGGAGTGTGCGAGGGCCGCTCATGTCATGGGCGGACCGGGAACAGGTGCATACGCGGGGCCGATGGTGTGTGCTGGTTCAGCGGATGGGAGGCAGGGCCTTGTCACGGTGGGCGGCGTGGACGTAACGCACGCCGGTTCCGGGGTGGATGCCGAACGGGTGCACCAGACGGACCGGATCGGCGATGTGCCTGCAGCGCCAGCCGCACCGCCTTGGTGGCGCGCCGCTGCAGCCGGCGCCCCCGGGGAGTGGAAAGCCCACTACACCGCCGACGGCAACTTTGTACGTTACGCCACGAGGTGCTGGGACGAAGCCGGGACGTGCGCCTTCGGCCGACAGCACTTGGTGGTCTACGGCGCACAGGGCACCTTCGTCTACAAATCGTGCAGCGGTTGCATCAGTTGCACGAGGGCGGCGTCCGATGGCACGGACCCGCTGCAATGCATACGGAAGGGCTGCTACCTCACCCCCCTCGAGGAGGGGCAACGCTACCGGCAATGCTCCCACGCGTGGTGCGCGGGCTGCCGGGTCACTCCGGATGGGCCACTGCCTCCTTCTGCAGTTGCACCGCCGCGAGCAGGCTCAGCTTCGGCTCGGCCTGGCGCAGTGCCCTCACCGCCGCGACCGAGGTGATGTCGCCGGTGAAGCCGACGGCGGCCAGCCGGGAACGGACCCAGCGAGCGCGCAGTTGGGTCTCGGTGGCGGCGGCAGTGGACTCGACGAGTGCGACAGCGCGCTCCAGGCCGGGGCGCTCTTGTGGTGAGGCTTCTGCCAGTGCCTGACGCAGGGCCGCCGCGACCACGTCCGCGTCCCGGATGGCCAGCACGAAGTTGTTCTTCTTGCTCAGTCCCGTGAATCCTGTCATGAGGATCAGCCTGTCGGTCATGTTCTCTGAGCACCAAGCGACTTGAGGAGTTTCAGAGGAGTAATCGAAGCGGGGGCACTGCGCAGGTGGTCTCGGGACTCCACGATCGTTCGCGGGCGAGGGCGGCGGGGTCGGCGCCGCCGGCGAGGTGGGCGTGCAGCAGGTGGTACTTGCGGTGCCAGTCCGCGCCGTGAGGTAGCCGTCAGTCAGGGTCGAGGGCGGTCAGGGCGTCGGCGCGCTCATCGACACGGGCCGTGATCCCGGCGGCTTCGCGGAGCTCGGCTTCCCGCGCGTCGGCGGCGAGCTCGGCCTGGACAACGTCGTCGGCGTCCGGGTCGTAGACGGTGCCCGGCGCCGCGACGGCGAGCAGCTTGCTCGTCCGTGCTGCGCCGGGTGGCTCATGCGAGCTCGATGAACGGCAGCGCGACAGCAGCCAGCCTGGTCTGCAGGTTGATCGCTGGTCGCGACGTACCACGCGGATCCGGGGTGCCGGGTTCAGCAGCAGGGTGGAGGCGACGAAACGGTCGTCCGGTACGGTCAGGTCCAGCCAGTCGGGCAGCGCATCGCACTTGGGCTCGATGTACTCAAAGACGGCGTGGACATCGCCAGCTACCTTCACACCGCGGGTGACGTCGCCATTGGTGCGCAGGCTCTCTAAGCGGCGGTCGGCTTTCTAGGCGGCTTCCCGGAGGGGGCCCGGTCCGATCAGCTCGTTTCATGTCGTCCAGTTCGCGCAGCACGACCTGCAGTAGGTGGGCCATGTAGCGCGGGCCGATCTGGCTGGTGTAGAGCGCCCAACCAGGTGAACCGGCGAGCCGTCACGAAAGATCGAGGTTAGACGACATGCCAGGTGTGGTCGTCGTAGCCGCCGTTGGCCCAGGCGGAGTTGTAGCAGGAGTAGACCGTCAGCGGCAGGTTGTTCGCCAGGTCGGATCCGTCGCTGGCCCAGCCCGCGACGTCGAGGCAGAGACCGCTCTTCAGGTTGACGACGTGGTAGTAGGCGTTGCCGGGGCCGGACGCGTAGTCGAGAAGCCATTCCTGGTTGTCGTTGGCGGGCACCGAGTTGCAGTAGTAGGTAGAGACGTGGGTGGCCGCGGCGACAGAGCCGTAGCCGGGCAGGTCCATGCACAGACCGCTTTTCGTGTTCACGAACTCCACGACGGTGCTTCCGTTGATGGGCGGCTGGGTCGGTCGGATGAACCACAGCTGGTTGTCGTTGTACGTGAAGTCGCATGTGTACTGCGTGACTTCGGTGTTGGGCGGGGTGGCGTAGAAGCCAGGCAGGTCGGTGCACTTGCGGGTCGCGGTGTTCATGAGGCCGTAGGCGCTCTCTGCGTGGGCCGGCTGGGCGAAAGTGACAGCGGCCAGGACGGTGGAGGCGGTGACGCCGAGAACGCTGAGCGTACGGCGGAGCCTGACGGTTTTCATGGCGAGTCCCCCGGGTGCCGGAAGCGGGCAGGTAGAAGGGTCCGTGCGCAAGCGGCGGACCCTTCGCAGGCACTATCCCGAACGCTGCACCAGGCCGCTACCGGCGCATGCCAGCCAGCGGAGTTACGCCGGAGCGCACAACCCTCCGCGTACACCGGTTCTGGGCAGTACCAGCAAGGGCCGCCCCGCCGGCCGGGGCAGCGTCAGCCCCTTGCTCGAGTGTCACGCCCGGGCCGCGGTTCCTCGAGACCCGCACAACATCCCTCGCGGAACGCTTCCGGACAGGGCTTGGGCACAGCGACATCCTTCCCACCCGCCCCACCGGGCAGGCCAGTTCAGGGCATCGCGCTGCGCGTCGATGCCCTCCAGCCTGCCACCCTCGCCACCCGGCAACTCACCCTCGACAGCAGCGACGACGACGAACCAAACAGTGGCTGTCCACAGCAAGGATTGGATGGCCTCACCATTTGTGACAGCCCTACGCGGCGAACGTGCCGACGGCCGCCGCACTGTCCGCCAAGCTCGGCATCCCATCCCGTGTGGCGATTGAGCAGGCGTGTCGTTCCTGACCGCTTTCGCGAGGCAGGCAGCCGGAGGTGTTGCACTCCGAGGCCGTCGATGTGACGTGTGTCACTCTTCGAGCGCTTTGGGCCGGGCATACGCGATCATGATCGGAATGGACGCTCGCTTCCTTGGCATCGCTGATCTGGTCGAAGTCCCTTCTGTGGCGGTCGTGGTCGACGTAATGCGTGCTTTCACGGTGGCTGCCTGGGCCTTTGCCCAGGGAGCGGAAAAGATCGTTCTTGCCGAGTCGTTGGACGACGCCGCTTCGCTCAAGGCTCGCCACCGGGATTGGGTGGCGCTCAAAGACGGTCCGCCCGCGCCCGGGTTCGACTTCGTCAACTCGCCGGGCCTGCTGCGGTCTGTTGACCTTGCCGGACGGACCGTTGTGCAGAAGACCACGGCAGGGACGGTCGGCGCCCTTGCGGTCAAGGAGGCGTCGCTGGTGCTGTGCGCCAGCTTCGTGGTGGCGGAGGCAACGGCTCGGCTCTTGCGGACACGCGAGTGTGACCGTGTCACCTTCGTGATCACTGGCGACGATGGGCACGCCGATGAAGATCTGGCGTGCGCTCAATACATCGCTCGAAGGGCCACCGAGGCTGGGACGGATGCGGCTGAGCTCCTCCGCCGCGCCGGCGAGTCGCGCGCCGCCGCCGAGCTGGCTGAGGGTGTGCGTCAAGGAGTCCATCCTGATGACGTCGCGCTCTGTCTTGAGCTCGACCGGTTCCCCTCCGCCATGGTGGCGACTTTGGAAGACTCGCTCATGGTCCTCCGTCCGTGCGCCGTGCCTTCGCCGACCGACGAGGCTTCGATCTGATCGCTGGTGAGGTCCAACTCTCGCCGTGCAAGAGTCGGCATCCGGTCGGGTATGCGGCATCCGTACACGTCCCGATGACGGCGGTTCGGGGTAACGGCAGACGGCTGACCCGGGTGGTGCCGGCGGCGGTTTCGCGGAGTCGAATGCTGTCCTCGTGCTGGGCGGCGAGGCGGGCCAGGTCCTGGGTACTGAAGCCTCAAGCTCGTCGATCGTCCGCTCCGACTGGACCCGCGTTGTTTCTGCCCTCCTCGGAGAAGCAGGCCGTCGTGGACCGTTGGGAGCGTGACAGCGCGCCATCTGCGGCCGAGCCGGCCGTGCCCCTTGGGCCGTTTTTCTGAAAGATCCCCGTCCTTTGTGATGATCTTCGTGTGGGGCGGGGAGATCTGAAGGGATCCCGAGAGCCGCGATGAGTCCTGCGGTATGCGGCGGTCGTACTGTCGAACCCGTCAGCGAGGAGGACTTCTGATGCGCAGCGTGACTTATTCGATGAGCGTCTCACTTGACGGCTACATCGTCGGGCCGGACGGAGGCTTCGACTGGACGGCGCCCGACGAGGATGTCTTTCGCTTCTGGATCGACGAGATTCGAGAGGTCGGCGTCCACCTGTTGGGACGACGGCTGTACGAGACGATGCTGTACTGGGAGACCGCCGACCAGGATCCATCGCTCGACGACTCGATGCTCGAGTGGGCCGCGCTCTGGAAGCCGCTCCCGAAGGTGGTGTTCTCGACCACGCTCTCGGCGGTGCAGGGCAGTGCCCGTCTGGCTTCCGGCGGCCTGGCGGAGGAGATCGAGCGGTTGCGGGCCGAGCCGGGGGAGGGTGACATCGCGATCGGCGGCGCGACTCTCGCCGCCGAGGCGGCCGCGTCGGGTCTGATCGACGAGTACCGGACCATGGTCTACCCGGTGCTGGTTGGCGGCGGCATTCCGTTCTTTCCCCGGCGTGAGCGCCGGGTGGATCTCGAACTCGTCGAGACCCGCACCTTCAGCTCGAGAGTCGTCTACCTCCGCTACCGCGTGGCGCACTAGGGGGCTCGTTTGGACCACTGGTAGCGGAGGCGTGCTCAGGGCTTGCGGGTAGGTGTGCTGTCGGTTCCACGGTCTACGGTGCGACCATGTCGTTGGCCCTGCCCGATGGTCTGCCTCCCGGCCGGTTCCTGTCTCGTGGTCCCGTACGCCTGTGGGTCTCTGACGAATGCCCTCAAGGCGTCGAACGGCTGTGGCCTCGCCTGCTAAGCGAGCACAGAGCACGCGGCCTGGTTCCGCTCCTGTGGCTGGCCCGAAGCCACGGGAAGACCGCTCGGTCTGGACCACGTCGACGTCGTCCGCTTGGAGGATGGTGCGGTCGGCCTCGTTGAGCAGCCGGCCGGCGGAGCGTGTGTCAGCCGGGCGTATGTCAGCGGTGTCGCCGGCGTTCGCACAGCCGACCGCGACAGCGCCTACGAACAGGCACAGCGCAGCAGTCTCGCTTTCGTTCGCACAATCCCCCCTCGGGTGTCGAGCGGCACACGTACTGCAACGACGATCTCTCCCCACATCCAGGCGGATGTGCCCGTGGGTGCTCAGCAGAGAGTGGCAAGCAGGCCAGGAGCATTCGAGCTGCGACATCCAGTCCTGGTCTGGTGACCGTCCGGCAGCCTGGCGGAGCATCTGCTCGGACAGGTCCACGCTGATCACGCACGGATAGACCCTGCTCAGCAGTTCGGGTGAACAGGACGGTTCCAGACCCCATTTCGAGGCAAGGACCTTCGGGGAAGGGGCCGCCGCGGCCCAAGGCATCGCGCAACGGGTCGTTTCGGCCGGTGGCACGGGTGCTGTCCCACTCGGTGGCCAGGTGATCGAACAGCGCAGCAACGAACTAGCAGTCTCAGCGACCCAGGAGCGGCGGCCCGTGGCCAGGTCACGCGCGGGCTGGGCGTCCGCCGGCGTGTTGTGCACGCTCGCTGGCCGCTCTGAGCGTCGCAGTTGGCTGGGTCAACGGACACGTTGCTGGTCAGCAGTTGATGGGGGGATTACCGGAAGTGACTCGGCAGAAGTCCGAGCCGGGTCCGCCGTCGACGGTGCCGGCGTTGGGGCCGACGAAAATGGAGTCGCCGTCGAGGCCGCCGAGGATCCTGCCGTTCGCCGTGGTACCGGCGTTGGCCGTGATGGAGTCGTTGCCGGCGCCGCCGTCGACGGTTCCGGCGACGCTGCCGTTGATGACGATGTAGTCGCTCCCGCCCAGGCCGTCGACGCTATCGCCCGCGGAGAGGGCGCCGCAGCTGATGTAGTCGGAGCCGGCAGTACCGTTGACGGTGGTACCGGACACGGGGCGGCCGTTGACCGTACATGAAGCGAGGGCTTGTGCAGGCGTCGCGGTCAGGGCGAGGGGAGCTGCCACGAGGGTGGCGGCGCACAGCGTGCGCATCGCATGTCTGATCATGTAATGAGTGGTTCATGGCGACTTCATGATCGCAATTCTGCACCATCGGTGACTCTTCCGTCCGGGGCAGTCCGCCGCCCGGACGGGTCACCGAGCTGACCGTCGAATGATCGGATTTGCGGCTGATATTCGGGGCCGGGGGTCCGGGGCATGTCCCACACATTCCCCCTCTGGGAACCAGTGGGAACCACCCACACTGACGACGCCGCGGAAGTTCACCGACGAACCTTCACACGCCAGCCCGGGAAGTCCACCCGACGTGGGCCCGCGCGTCAGCGTATTTCGCCGCTTCGCAAGCGACAGCGTCCTGCCCGAGACTCGAGCGCATCATGCTCGGCACCGGCCTGGCCCGCCTGCCCTCTCACGGTCCGCGAGGGCACCTGCTGCTGACGGCCTTGTGCTGTTCCGTAGTGGGCGGAGCCGGCCGGATTTGAACCGGCGTCCTCGTGATTTTGGAGACCACGCGCGTCGACCTCTGCGCTACGGCTCCGCTTGCCCGCCATCCTAGGCGTCCCGAGGCCGCTTGACCCAGGTGATCGGGTTGATATGCGTCGCCGGCTTTCAGGCGCCGTCGGCTCCCCGCGTGTCCCGTGCTGAAGATCGCTCATGATCATGGACGCATAATGAGTGGGTCTTCGCCATCTTCGAACATGCAGGTCGGAGGCTCTGGCGTGGCGCTCGCTCGGGATACTCATCCTGATCTCGGCCGGGAGCCTGCGGTCTTGATCATCCGTCATGTCATCGGTCGAGGCTGTCACATTTGGGTCGTTGAACCCAACCCAGCCAGCCGGGTTGTCAATGTCAAACAGCCGCTCGCGGCGGCGCGGCCCGAAGGGCACATCAGCCCCGAGCGTCATCTCCCGGTGCGGTAGGGTCTCGCGGCCCTCGGCCGGCGACGGCGACCGCGAGGGTCACAGCCAGGTCTCCGTTGTATGTAGTGTGCGGAAATGACAAGAAGCGAGCGGCTCGCGGAGCAGCTGGACTGGTACTGGCGCAAGAACGTGCGGCCGCGGCTGGACGGTCTTACCGATGAGGAGTACTTCTGGGAGCCGGTGCGCGGCTGCTGGAGCATCCGCCCACGTGGCACGTCGGCCGCACCGATGTCGGCAGGTTCGGGGGAGTGGATGGTGGACTTCGCGTCCCCTGACCCGGTGCCGGCGCCGGTGACCACGATTGCCTGGCGGCTGGCGCACATCATCGTCTCGTGCCTGGGCTATCGGGTCGGATGGTACTTCGGCGGCCAGGACGTCGACTCCGAGACGTTCGCCTACGCGGGGACCGCTGACGAGGCGCTAAATCAGCTCGATGAGATGTATGGGAGATGGAACGCGGGGGTCCGCGAACTCTCGGACGCTGACCTGGAGAAACCGCCCACGGTGGGTCCCGAGCGGTTTCCCATGGAGAACAGGGTCCTGCACGTCAACAGGGAGCTGATCCATCACGGCGCCGAGATTTCCCTGCTGCGCGACCTCTACCGCTGGCAGGAGGGAGCCGTACCGCGCCGTATATGACTTTCCGGTAACCGGCGATCGAGCTTCGGAAGCCTACGTGGACTCCGTGACGCTCCGTGGCTGCGAGCTTCAGTGCTGCCGTCCGCTTCTGAGGTGGCAGCATGGGGAGTCATGGCAGACGACAGCACCAGCAGGTTTCGGGCAGGCCAGACGGGACTCATCATCAGGATCCCGGACGCGGAGCCAGCCGTCCGCGCTTGGCGTGAACGCTTCGATCCCTCAGCCAGAGCAGGAGTACCAGCACATGTCACGGTGCTTTTCCCGTTCCTCGACGAGAACCGAATAGATGCGCGTGTCAGCTCGGCTCTCACTGATGTGTTCGGCAGTCATCATGCCTTTGACCTGCGCTTTGAGAGCTGTGGGCGGTTTCCGGGGGTGCTGTATCTCGCTCCTGAGCCAGACGTGCAGTTGCGACGGCTCACCGAGGTGATCGCTGACCGGTGGCCCGAAGCCCCTCCCTATGGCGGACAGTTCACCGAGGTCGTGCCGCACCTGACTGTCGCTGAGGGTCAGGACGATGCGGTTCTGGATGAGATTGAGGCTGAACTGATCGGCAAACTCCCCGTCACATCTTTGGCCTCGTCAGTTGTCCTCATGGCGCATGACGGCGCGAAGTGGCAAGAGCGGGCGTCGTTCGCACTCCTTGGATGAACGGGCCGTGAGCTCGACTGGCTCGCGGCAACGGGCAGCCGACCAGCGATGAGAGAGGTCAGTTGAGTGAGTCGACTTCCGTCGGCACCGACAGTCCCTTCTCGGAGGATCCGGATCGAGTCGGCGAGGTGCCCGGCGAACTGGTCGTCACTGCGGGGCTTCGGAGCCCGTCGCATTGGGTCCGAGCCCCCGGCGGTGCTCTCGCGGACCGTCAGGGCCTGGCGCGGGCGCAGCCGGCCTCGCACTACGCGCAGTGTGTGATGAACCGTCGAGGCGCGCATGGCTTCCACCGGTAGATGGGTCTGGATTGCTGTACTGGGTTCATGGACGCAGCGCTAGCCACTCTGGTGGTCGGTATTGCAGGTGTGGGCGGAACCGTAACGTCGGGGTACGTGGCCCAACGCGCTGCCTACCGGGCGCTGCGCTGGGAGGGTGAGCGCCAGCACCATGACAACCTGCGCAACTGCTACATCGGTCTCAACAGCAAGGCGCGCAGCTGCCGTTATGCGCTGGCCGATTTTGTGCAGGCCGTGGCGACCGGTGCGTTGACGGACGAGATCCGTCAGAGGGCCAGTACGGCGATGAACGCCCACCGTGTCCAGTACGACGAAGCGCAGATGCTGGTCTCGGACAGTGTCCTCGCCGAGGCACGCATCGTGAACGACAAGATCAGCGTCCTCTACGGGTTGCTGCGGCGCATTGATTGCGGCGTCCCCCACCCAGACGACAACATCGATCGTGCGAAAAGCTTGCTGAAGGACCTGTGGCCAGCCCTGAGGTCCATGCGGGAGTCTATGCGCGTCGACCTCGGCGTCAGCAGCGCGCAGTGAGTCGTCCCTTCGGCCCCGCTGGACGGAGGTGACCAGAGCGACTGAGGCAACCTGGGCGATCTTCTAGTCGTAGTAGGTCCTGGACGCCGGGGGGCTGAGACCGGGCACGTCGGCGGTAGCCCGTGGCCGCTTCGATCCAAGCCGGCAGTTGGTCGCCTTGCAGGTGGGTGAGCATGGAGGCGAAGGAACGCACGTGCTCGGTGAGTGACGTCAGGTCAGGGCGGCCGGCCAGGACGGCCATCCGGTGGAGCCGGTCCTTGTCGGGCGCTGCCCCAGACCCTGCGCCTCGAACACCGGCGAGGCTGGAGGTGCCGGGCCCCGGCCCTTCGGTAGTCAGCCGAGCTGGACGGGCGGGCTGGGACCCTCGGCCGAGGCGTCGGCGGAACCGACTTGTACAACCAGCCGTCGACACCGCACTGTTGGCCGGTATTCGTTTCACACGGTCAGGAGTCCCAGCTTGTCCTCCCACACCCCCGCACCCGTGCCCGCGCACGTCGTCGACGCCGCCGGCGGCTGCCCGCACGCCCTGAACGCTGACCTGCGCGCCCGGGGGCCCGTTGCGGATATCGCCCTGCCCGGCGGGGTGCCCGCAGCAGTCGTCCTGGGGCACGACGCGCTCAAGGAGTTCCTCTCCCACCCCGACGTGGCCAAGGACGCCCGCCACTGCCCAGCCCTGAACGACGGCACGATCCCCGCGGATTGGCCGCTGCGAGTGTTCGCCAACGCCCAAGGCATGCACACCGCTGACGGCGCAGACCACCGCCGCCTTCGCTCCCTCGTCGGCAACGCCTTCACCGCCCGCCAGGTGGAGCGGCTGCGGCCGCGCATCGAGGAGCTGACCGCCGGCCTCCTCGACGACCTCGGCCAGGCCGCCGCCGAGGACCCGGACGGCATCGCGGACCTGCGCACCCACTTCGCGCTCCCGCTCCCGATGAGCGTCATCTGCGAGCTGCTCGGCGTGGACCCCGAGCACCGCGGCCGGCTGCACGACCTCACCTACACGGTGATCATCGCCACCGACACCACCCCGGCGGAGGTCATGGCCGCCGTACGCGAGCTCGTCGAGCTGCTCGGCACAATCGCGGCCGCCCGCCGGGCCGCCCCCGGCGACGACCTGACCAGCGCCCTGATAGCCGTCCGCGAGGACGGCGGCGACCGGCTCAGCGAGGACGAACTCATCGGCACGATGCGCCTGATGCTGGTCGCCGGCCACGAGACCACCCTCAACCTGATCAGCAATGCCGTACGGGCACTGTGCACCCACCGTGACCAGCTGGCATTGGTCCTGGAGGGCAAGGCCACCTGGTCGGACGTGGTGGACGAGACGCTGCGCTGGGACGGCCCGGTCAGCTGGTTCCCCTTCCGCTACCCCACCCGCGACCTGGCTGTCGGCGGCACCGTAATCCCGCAGGGCACCCCGGTCCTCGCCGGCTACACCGCCGCCGGGCGCGACGAGGCCTTCCACGGCCCGGACGCCGACCGCTTCGACATCACCCGGCCCGGCGTGGCCCGGCACCTGTCCTTCGGCCACGGCGTGCACTACTGCGTGGGCGCCCCGCTCGCCCGCCTCGAGGCCACGATCGCCCTGGAACGGCTCTTCACCCGCTTCCCCGATCTCGACCTCGCCGTACCCGAGGCCGAACTGCCCCGCCAGCGCAGCTTCATCGGCAACAGCGTCGAAGCGCTCCCGGTCCGCCCGGTCCGGCGCTGAGGCGCGCTTCCCGCCGGCCCCTACCGGCCCCGGCGGGCGGGGACAGTTCTCTGCTAACAGGCCATGTCAATTGGCCTGTTCGACGGCCGGCCGGGACGGGGATCGCTGAGCGGCTGGTGCCGGATGAGCTGTGGGAGCTGTTCCAGCGAGTGGTGCCGGAGGTGCCGACCCGTCCGCAAGGTGGAGGTCGGCGTCGGCACGGCGACCGGCAGGTGCTCCAAATGAGATGATGCCTCTAAGCTCGTGCAGCATACCGGGATTGCCTGGGAACACCTGCCGCAGGAGCTCGGCTTCGGCTCCGGCATGACCTGCTGGCGGCGCCTGGCGGAGTGGACCGAGGCCGGGGTGTGGCCTCGGCTGCACGAGGCCCTGCTCGCCGAGCTGCGGGCCGCGAACGCCTTGGACTTCTCCTGTGCAGCGGTCGACGGCTCCCACATTCGGGCGTTATTAAGGGGGTGCTAAGACCGGACGAAGCCCCGTTGACCGGGGCAGGACGGGCAGCAAGCATCACCTGATCACCGACGCTACCGGCATCCCACTCGCCGTCACGCTGACCGGCGGCAATCGCAACGACGTCACCCAGCTGATCCCGCTCCTCCAGGCGGTGCCGCCCGTTCGCGGCAAGCGCGGCCGACCTCGGCGACGCCCGGGCGTAGTACTGGGGGACCGCGGCTACGACCATGACAAGTACCGCCGCCTGGTGTGGGACCTCGGCCCGAAACCGTTGTTCGCCCGCGGTGGCACCGAGCACGGCTCCGGCCTGGGCCCCCAACGCTGGTTGGTGGAGCGCGCGTTCGCCCATCCGCACTGGTTCCGGCGCCTGCGGATCCGCGACGACATCCACGAGGCTTTCCGCACTCTCGGATGCGCGCTCCTCTGCTGGCGGCGTCTGAACGGACTCCCGTAGAAGCTCTTGGTTCAGCGACAACCTTGTACACCACGCCTCCACGAGACCTTTCCGGCGGGCTGAGTAACGGGCGAACCAGCAACGGTTCCTCCGCTGGAAGTAACGTCAGGACGCATGGTGTCTTTGTTCGCATTGTTCGGCCCGCCCGCGATCACACTCCTTCTCTTCGTCGTTGGGGCATTCCCGTACGCGTTGTGGGTGACGAGGAGGAAGCCCTCGCAGCCGGCCCGCTGGGCTGTGATCGGCAGCGCAGCAGCCATCGCCGCCTACGGAGCCGGAACCGTCTACGGACTCGCCTTCACGAACCCGCTCGGCGTGTGTGGGGACAAGACCGGCGACGGCGTGTACATGGATGCCGGGCGGGACTACAGCCTGACATCGGTGAGCGTGGACAACTTCCCTCCGTCCATCACCTGCCACTGGACCAGCGGCCACAGCACCGAAGAGGTGTGGTTCTGGACTGCGCCGCTGCTGTACGCAGGGGCGGTCTGCTCCATCGTCTGCATCGCCCTGCTCCTCATCAACCGAACGCATAGCCCCTGAGCGCCTTTCACATCGTCCGTTGAGCGCCTCGGCGTTCTGGCGCCCAAGATCCCGCGCCCTGTTCCGAACACGGCTGTCTACCACCGTCCGCGGGCCGACCAAGGAGCAGCATGGGCCCCGGGATCGTTCAGATGGAACGTCACCTGCTGTCACCGGTCCCGTGAATCGGTTTCCTGCCGCGGCACTGTCAACGGCGGCTTTGCCCGGGTCAGGCGAGGGCGTTGCGGAGGTAGACGGGCAGCGCCTGGCAGATGGCCGGGTTCGCCTTCCAACCAGGGTCGGCGAGCTGGCCGGGAGTGATGACGAACTGGCCGCCGCTGTCAGCGCGGACGACGACGCGGAACGTTTCACCCCGGGTTGACCGGCCGACGAGGTACGCGGCAAGGACGGCCCGACCCAGCTCGGTGGGATCCGCGCTGATGGTCGCGCGGCCAAAGTCTTTGCAGATCCACACGCCGCTGAACCGCTCGTGCATCAGGATCTCCCACCTCACGCGGCAGGGCATGTCTTCGCGGAACACAACCGCGATCATGCCCCAGCAAGCGGGCCTCACATCCGCTACCAGTGAGTACTGGCCAGAAAACGCGCCTATGGCTTGGTCGTAGGGGCTGTTCATCGGGGGTCGGCATGGAGGGGGCTGAGGGCGGCATCGGTGTCGTCTCCCTTCGTCGGCGCCGCGACCTGAGGCTGTGGCGTGCCCGGTTCGGGCAGGGTTCGAAAA
The DNA here is from genome assembly GCF_056434305.1 of Streptomyces sp. NPDC044061. Lineage (NCBI taxonomy): Bacteria > Bacillati > Actinomycetota > Actinomycetes > Kitasatosporales > Streptomycetaceae > Streptomyces > Streptomyces sp. NPDC044061. Next base: position 48,895 of record NZ_JBWKFL010000035.1, read on the forward strand.
AGCAGCCAGCTCAGCACGGGCGTCACTACGAGAGGCGCCAGTGCGGTTTGCAGGGAAGTGGCGTCGGCCAGGCTGCCGATGGCGGGGCTGGCCAGGCCGCCGACGCTGACGGTCAGGCCGAGGGTGATCCCGCTGGCGGTGCCGACTCGAGAGGGCAGGTAGTCCTGGCCGAGCGTGATCTGCAGCGAGAAGGGCACATACAGACCGACCGAGGTCAGTGCCACGAACAGGTAGATGGTCGGGCCGGGGACCCACACCACGCCGGCGATGGCCGCGGCCGTGATCAGGTACGACCGGCGCGAGACCGTCACCCGGTCCCATCGGGCGGCCAGCGACCCGCCGAGCACCGAGCCGATCGCACCGCCGAGGTAGAGCACGGACAGGGCCGCGGTGCCCGCGGCCGCGCTGCCGCCCAGGCGCTGGCGGGCGTACAGCGAGATGAAGGTGCTCAGACCGATGAACGCGATCGATCGCAAGACCACGGCCAGTGACAGTCTCACGAAGGAGGCGGTGTCGTCGCGTCCGGCCGGCGCCGTCGTACGGTGTCCGGCGGCCTGCCTGTGCTGCAGGGCGCGCACCGCGGGCAGGCACATCGCGGCACCGGCGAGGGCCGGCAGCACCAGCACGGGCGTCCAGCGCAGTCCTTCGGTGGCCACCACGGCGGCGACCATGAGCGGGGCCAGCGCGAAGCCGATATTGCCGCCCGTGGAGAACCAGCCCATGGCCCGGTGGCTGCCCTGGCCGGCGATGCGGGCGAGGCGGGCGGATTCGGGGTGGTAGGCGGCCACGCCGATCCCCGATATCGCGACACATACGAGAGTGAGCGCGTAGGAGCCGCTCAGGCCGCTCAGTGCGATGCCGACACCGCCGAGGAGCGTGCTGACCGGCAGGAGCCAGGGCATGGCCCAGCGGTCGGTGAGCGCGCCGAACACTGGCTGCGCCACCGAGGACAGCAGCGAGGCGGCCAGCACAACGCCCGAGGCGACCGCGTAGGTGTAGGCACGCTCGGCGACGAAGAACGGCACCAGGGCCGACACGGCACCCTGGTAGATGTCGACACAGGCGTGCCCCACGGACAGCAGAACGATCGGTGTGTTCCTTCGCATCCCGCCATGTTCCGGGCCCGACATCATGTCGCACTTCCGATAACCTGCCACGTGATGATGGAAACCCGCCACGATCCCGTAGCTCCCACCCGTACCCAGTGGCTGGCGGCCGGCGGCACGATCGACGCCCACCGGCACGACGACCACCAGATCATCTATGCAGGCCGCGGGGTGCTGGCTGTCACGACCAGCGAGGGATCCTGGGTCGCCCCGGGCACGCGCGCCATCTGGGTGCCCGCCGGCACCGCGCACGCGCACCGGGCCTACGGCGAACTCGACCTGCATCTGGTGGGCCTGCCCGCCACCGAGAACCCGCTCGGTCTCAACGCACCGACCGTGCTGGCTGTCAGCCCACTGCTGCGTGAACTGATCATCGCCTACACACGCGCCGAGGACGACGACAGCCCCGAACGGGGCCGCCTTCGCACGGTGCTCCTCGACCAGTTGCGGGCATCCCCCCAGCAGCCGCTGTACCTTCCCACTCCCACCACCCCCGTGCTGCGCACCCTGTGCGACATCCTGCAAGCCGAGCCGGGCGACAGCCGCACGCTCGCCGAACTCGGCCGCGAGGTCGGGGCGAGCGACCGCACCCTGTCCCGGCTGTTCCGCAGTGACCTCGGCATGACCTTCCCGCAGTGGCGCACACAACTTCGTCTCCACCACGCCCTGGTCCTCCTGACCGAGCGGACGCCGGTGACCGCGGTGGCCCATCAGTGCGGATGGTCGTCCACCAGTGCCTTCATCGACGTCTTCCGCCGCACCTTCGGCCACACCCCGGGCTCCCACCCGACGGCCTGAGGGCACGTACGAGCCTGGAGGTCGCACGGCTGCGAGCAGCTGAGGAGGAGAAGGAGCAGGGGCCGGCAGGCGCAGATCATTCAGCAGTGCAGCTGAAGAAGAAGCTTGGCATCGTCGCGGCGTATTCGGATGCCCCGCACGGGGGCGGGCCGTGCGTCACGCAGTCGAACGCGAAACCGGCAAGGACGGCGCGCGAGCGTCAGGAAGTCATGGCGGCTCGGTCGGACTCACTGCGCAGGACGCAGAATTCGTTGCCTTCGGGATCAGCAAGGATTCGCGCGAGGTCCCGGGTCGCAGACACAGATGGATCCGGTTCTTGATCGTCTTGGCCTCGGGCACCTGGTTGAAGTGCAGTACTGGGCCCTCCGCCGGCAGCACCTGGGTCTCCCGGTCACCCGGTCTGTCCTCCGGATGCAGCGGGCGGCCAGTCACGCTGCTCCAGAACCGGGCCAGTTCGTAGGCATCCGCACAGTCAATTGCCACATTCTGCAATACCGAGACCATGTGCGCGAGCTTTCCTCGTCCGCATGCCGAACGCCACTGAGTTGCGCTCACCGTTCTCGCACGCAGCCCCCGTCCATGGCAACACACAAGAAGCATTCTGCGGACAGCGGCCCTGAACAAGTGCCTCGCTCATACGGGAGGCCGACCTGCCTCGGCAGACGCCCCCTTCCCTTGAACCTCCGGCGGTGCAGCGGGACTTTGCGGACCACCGTGCTTCGGCGTGGCGGTCTTCGGCATGTCGGGTTTACTACCGATCTCACATCCGGTGCGGGAAGCGTGCCCGTATCGTCCATGCTCGTGGCGTGCAACTGAGCCCGGCGGCTTGCCACAGGGGCTGTCGGTCCGCGATGGCAGCGGCGGCCTCATCGAGATCTATCACCCGATCCATGCGTTGATGATTCCCCACCCCAAGCAGTGCTTGGTGACCGGGACTGCCTGAGAGATCGTCTCGTTGGGTGTCCGCTCGCGACTCCTGGCATGGGATTGATCGAGCGTCTTGTGTGAGACGAATTGGGGGAGTTGGCATGGCGAGTCGTAGCCCGCGACTGCACAGCCTCCTCGGAGTGGGCGGTCGCCGGCGGGCCGACGACCGAGCTGTGCTTGCGTCGATGGTGCACTCCCACGCGGCGCCGGCCGGGAGCGTGAGGCTTCCGGATCCTGCCCCGCCGCGCTCTGCGACGCCACGAGCGGTAGGACACCCGGACTCTGGCCCGACAGGCGGCAGCCCCCTGGCCGCCGTTGCTGGCGGCCGGGCCCGGCCTGATCGACCTGTGTCACCCTGCGGGCGCGAGCCCCGGCTGCCGGCCGACTATGCCGCAGGCGATCTGGGCGGGCCCGGCTCATTCCTGACGCGTTGTCGAAGAGTGCCTGCGGCGTTGCGGCATCCGGCTAGGGGAGGGGGTGGCGGTTCAGCAGGCGCCGAGGTCCTGCCAGACGCCCCACTCGCTGGTGGTGGTGGGCTCCTCGCCCGTCGTCCACCACTTGGCCTTCCAGTTGTGACCCTTGTGGGAGACCTGTTGGCCGCTGGTGTACACCTTGTCCTTGGCCCACGGCGCGTTGGTGCACTGGTTGCCGGAGCCGCCGGTGATGGTCAGGGAGTAGGTCGCCGAGTGGCTGCCTGAGGTGCCCGCGCCGGTCACGGTGACCGTGTAGGTGCCCGAGGCCGCGGCCGAGGTGGTGGCCAGGGTGAGCGTGGAGGTACCGCCCGCGGTGACCGACGTCGGGCTGAGGGAGGCGGTGACGCCTGCCGGCGCCCCGCTGACGCTGAGCTTCACGCTCTGGACGTCACCCTTCGTCACGGCCGTCTTCACGGTGGCCGTGGCGGACTGGCCGGCCGTCACGGAGGCGGAGGTGGGGCTGAGCGCGACGGAGAAATCGTTGGACGGGGTGGTGGTCCCGCCGGTGAACGGCGCGAAGACGTGCGTGAAGTCCCACGTGTTCTGCTGGATTCCCGAGCAGTTGTCCGCGGCGGCCCCGCCGGCGCAGCCGCCGTTGTCCCGCTGCAGCGCCCAGAAGGACAGGGTGTTGATGCCCTTGGCAACCGCCCAGTCGTACACGGTGCGGGCGTTGGCCAAGGTGAACGTCTCCGCCGCGCCGAAGTCGTCGACGCCCGGCATCTCGATGACGCCGACCATGTTCCACAACTGAGCCGAGCTCTTGCCCGGGTACAGCTCAGCGAGCAGGTCGTACAGACCCTGCGCGGCCGTCTGGGTGTCCTTGGCCATGTCGTGGGCCTGGTTGTCGTAGTAGTCGAACGTCATGAGGTTCACGAGGTCGACCCGGGTGCCGTTGCTCACCGCGTTGCGCAGCAGCGCCTCGCCGTTGTTCGCCAGGCCCTGCGTGGTGGTCGGCAGAGTGTAGGAGATCTCCACCGTGCGCCCGTTGGCAGCCGCCCAGTCCTCGACCAGCTTGATGGCCTTGTTGCGGCGGTCGATGGCGGCAATGTTGTCGAGCGAGTCGACCTCGATGTCCATGTCGAGCCGCGAGATGTCGTAGGTGGTGATGACCTTCTCGTACGCGGCGGCGATCTGCTGGACGTCGGTGCAGCTGTCGGCGATCTCGGTGCCGGTGGTGTCGGCCGTGTAGCCCCCGAACGAGGGGATGACGTCGCCGCCGTTGGCCTGGATCGTCTTGATGTCCGCGCCGAAGGTCGAGGCGGCGATCGGCATGCTCGTGTCGCCGTTCCAGTACGGCGTGCAGGAGCCCTTGGAGGCGGTCTGCAGGAACGCCATCGTCAGGTGCTTGGCGCCCGCCTGGGCGGACAGGGCGGCGGGGCTCTCGCCGGTCCAGGCCTCGAAGTAGGGGGCGAAGACGTGGTTCGGCAGGGGCGTAGCGGCCTGTGCGGTGCCGGTTCCCGTGAGGGCGAGGCCCATCGCGGCCGCCGTGGTGGCGGCTGCGGTGAGGGCCGCGCGGAAGGAACGCACGAGTCTCATGTCAGTCCCGGTGTGTGGAAGGGGTGGCCAATGTCCGTGCCCGGACAGGGAGTTGCCGACTACTGGGATAGCGGCCGCCCCAGCGATGGGTCAATGGTCTGGACCAAGAAGGGACTAGACCAATTCGGGGCCGCTCGGCGCCCTTTCCCTGTACAGGGCACTCGGCGGCGCACTGGACCATGCTCGAACGTTCAACCAGGTCACGTCACCGGCGACGCGACCGGCGGCCGGCAGTCGGCCGAATACCCGGGCCGCCGCCGGACTTTGTACGGGGTCAGGGGCAACCCCGGGCCAGGCAATCACAGGCCATCGGCCCTGTCGGCCCTGTTCCGGTGGGGTGAGTTCCTTGCGGGCGATCTCCTGGTCGAACAACGGTGCCCAGGCATCGTGCTGAGCCGGGCAGAGAACGGCGGGCCGTCGACGGAGCGGAGAGCGGCGGGCCGACCACGGAGCAGAGAACGGTGGGCCGACGGACAGGAGGGTGCGCTGTCCGTCGGCGGTTACGTCGACCTTCCGCTCACGCGGATGTCGACGTGCTCCGTGACCACGTCGAACCGGTCGACCCGGTGCCGGACCGTCGGCGGGAAGGAATGAGGGACGCCAGTGCCCATCGACCCGGTCCGAAAACGGCGATGAGGAGGAAGGACCAGCAGAACATGGCCGCAGGCTCGCCGCCGTTTTCGATGGGGAGCGCCGCGTGGGCCTGGTGCACGTCGAAGTAGGCGTACGCCATGGATCCCGAGCACACCATGGCGGCGAGGCGAGTTCCGAGGCCGCACAGAACCAGTACCCCGCCGACCAGTTGGATGACCGCGGCCCACCAGCCGGGCCATGCGGCGAACTGCGGCTCTGCGCCGTGCGGACCGCCCAGGATGCCGAACAAGGTGGCGGCTCCGTGGCAGGCGAACAGCAGTCCCACGACGATCCGGAACAGTCCGAGCACGTGCACCTTGCTTCTTTCCAGCGCTTTCATTGGAGGTGCTCCTCTCTCGCGCAGCGACCGTGGGGGTGCTGCGCCGCGATGGGGCGAGACTGGGGTGCGTTTGTGGGCGTGCCGGCCCGGACGGCGTCGGTGTGTGGTGCTCGGGGCGCTACTCCGGCGGGTGATGCGGGTATGTCCGCGGCCGCGTTCGTGGGGTGCCGCGCGGCGGGGCGATGGCTCTGCGGTCCGGTGGCACGCACGTGCAGAGCACTGTGAACCATTCCGACCGAGCTTGTCTAGACCAATAGCCGGGGAAGATTCGAGGCGTGGCCCGGTTCCCGGGGTAATCCCTCCCAGTTTTCGAACGGCGCGCGCAGGACTCTTGACCGAACCGGACGCGAGGTTATGGTCTAGACCTAGTGGTCGTCAGGTCCAGACCTTTCCCGGCCTTCGCCCTGACCTACGGCGTCCATTGCGCCAAGACGCGGCGCGTGTCTCACGCGCCGCGCCCTCGAGGTGTCCGCGCACCCCGCCCGGCCCCGCGGGATGCGCCATCGGTGCGCAACTGCCCACCACGCACCACCGGCAACGCACGGCAAGGCCGGGCTTCACATGCGCCAACCTCGAACACCCCGAAGGAAGTGAATGGCATGAACACAAAAAGACGAGCGGCTTTCGCGATCGGTGCGCTGCTGGCTCCGGTGCTCGCCGTCAGCCTCCCGGCGAGCACGGCCAGCGCCCACGGGTGGGTGACGCTGCCCACCAGTAGGCAGGAACAGTGCGCCGAGGGCATCGTCGACTGCGGCCAGATCAAGTACGAACCGCAGAGCGTCGAGGGACCCAAGGGCCTGCAGAGCTGCAGTGGCGGACACGCGGAGTACGCCGAGCTCGACAACGACAGCAAAGGCTGGCAGGTCACACCGGTCGGCACGACCGTGACGTTCACGTGGCACAACACGGCCCGGCACTCCACCGCCAACTGGCAGTACTTCATCGGTGGTCAGAAGATCGCCGAGTTCGACGGCCACAATCAGCAGCCGGCCGCGGACGTCAGCCAGGAGGTGAACTTCGGAACCTTCACGGGCCGTCAGAAGGTGCTCGCCGTCTGGAACATCGCGGACACCGCCAATGCGTTCTACTCCTGCGTCGACGTCAACATCGGTGGCGGCAGCGGCGATGGCACAGGTGGTGGCGGGGGCACAGGCGATGGCAACGGCAGCGGTGGGACCACCTGCACCACGCCGGGTTGGGACGCCGCACGGGTCTACACCGGCGGTGACACCGTGTCGTACGGCGGCCACAACTGGCGTGCCAAGTGGTGGGTGACCGGCGACGAGCCCGGCACCACCGGCGAGTGGGGTGTCTGGGAAGACCTCGGGGCCTGCTAGGGCTTCTCGAAGACAGTCGCGCGCAGACAGGCAGATGCCCCCGGACACGGGACGTGGCTTGTGTATCCGGGGGCCCTACCAGCCGCTCAGACAGGAGCGCTTGGAGTCAACGCCTTCACCGTGGCACGACCAGGGCGGCGTACCCGCCGGCGACACCCGTTGTGTTGAGAGAAATGGCGAAGCCGGTTACAGAGCGCGTTGCAGACGGTCCGCCATCAGTTTGACGAACCGTGCCGGCTCCTTCGGCCGGCCGCCTTCGGCGAGTACGGCCAGGCCGTACAGGAGCTCGGCGGTCTCTGCGAGCGTGCTGTGGTCCTCGCGCTCTGTGTAGGCCTGGTTGAGGCCCTTCACCAGCTGGTGGTGGGCGTTGAGTTCCAGGATCCGCTTGGTGCGGGGCACGTCCTGGCCCATCGCGCGGTACATGTTCTCCAGGGCCGGGGTCAGGTCGTCGGCATCGGAGACCACGCACGCAGGGGAGACGGTCAGGCGCGAGGACAGGCGTACCTCCTTGACCTCCTCGTCCAACTGCTGCGTCATCCAGCCGAGGAGCCCGGCATACTCCTCGCTCTGCTTCTTCTGCTCGCCCTCAGATGTATCGGCGTCTTCGGCGTCGAGGTCGATGCGGCCCTTGGCGACGGACCGCAGCTTCTTCCCTTCGTACGCGCCGACGGCGTCGGCCCAGACTTCGTCCACGGGGTCGGTGAGCAGCAGCACCTCGATGCCGCGATCCCGGAACGCTTCCATGTGGGGAGAGTTCTCGATGCTTTGCCGGGACTCGCCGGTCAGGTAGTAGATGTCGTCCTGACCGTCCTTCATTCGCTCCACGTACTGCTTGAGCGTCGTCTGCTCGGTGTCATGGTGGGTGCTCGCGAACGAGGCTACGGCGAGGAGGGCGTCGCGGTTCTCCGAGTCGGTGACCAGCCCCTCCTTGAGGACGGTGCCGAACTCTCGCCAGAACGTGGCGTAGCTGTCCGGGTTCTTGGTCATCATGCCGTTGACGGTGGAGATGATCTTCTTCGTCAGGCGGCGGCGCATCATGTCGATGTGGCGGTCCTGCTGGAGGATCTCGCGGGAGACGTTGAGCGAGAGGTCTGCTGCGTCGACGACGCCCTTGACGAAGCGGAGGTACGGCGGCAGCAGCGCCTCGCAGTCCTCCATGATGAGGACCCGCCTGACGTAGAGCTGCAGGCCCCGCTTGTAGTCACGGTTGAACAGATCGTAAGGGGCGTGGGCGGGCAGGAACAGCAGGGCCTGGTACTCGAAGGTGCCCTCCGCCTGGAGCCGGATCGTCTCCAACGGGTCGCGCCAGTCGTGTCCGACGTGCTTGTACAGCTCGTGGTACTCCTCGTCGGACACCTCGCCGCGAGACCGCGCCCACAGGGCCTTCGTGGAGTTGAGTGTCTCGAGTGCGGGCGCCTCGTCGCTCTGGTCCTCCTGGCTCCTGCCGTCCGCGGCCGTGCCTTCGGGCGCCGTGCGGATGGGCCAGGTGATGAAGTCCGAGTACCGCTTGATGATCTCCCGGATCTTCCACGGGGAGGTGTAGTCGTGGAGCTGGTTGTCCGGGTCGGCCGGCTTGAGGTGGAGCGTGACGGAGGTGCCCTGCGGCGCGTCGGCAACCGTCTCCAGCGTGTAGGTGCCCTCACCGTGTGATGTCCAGCGGGTGCCCTCGCTCTCACCGGCGCGCCGCGTCACCAGGGTCACTGCGTCCGCCACCATGAAGCTGGAGTAGAACCCGACGCCGAACTGGCCGATGAGACCCTCCTCGGCTCCGTCCTTGGCCTCCCGCAGTTCTTGCAGGAACTGGGCGGTGCCCGAGTGGGCGATCGTGCCGATGAGCTGCCCCACCTCGTCATAGGACATGCCGATGCCGTTGTCGCGCACGGTCAGGGTGCGGGGGTCCTTGTCGATGTCGAGCTCGATGTGCAGATCGGACACGTCGGCGTCGAGGGAGTCGTGTCGCAGCTTCTCGAGGCGCAGCTTGTCCAGCGCGTCGGAGGCGTTGGAGACGAGCTCGCGAAGGAAGACGTCCTTGTTCGAGTAGACGGAGTGGATCATCAGCTGCAGCAGCTGACGGGCCTCCACCTGAAACTCAAAGGTTTCGGTTGGCATGTTCGCGCATACCTCACAGGTCTTGTCATCGGACAACTGGCTCAGTTACTGAAAACAACGATCTAGGTCGCCGCCGATCGGGCGTGCGGGGCCGTGGTGGCGGGCCGCCTGCGGCAGCAGTCACCATCAGCCTCACAGCGACCCCGTCGTGTGCCTGCCCGGACAAGACAGGGCCGGCACCCGACGTCGCTTTGAGGGGCGCCGTGACTGCCGAGGGCTAGCCGGGGTTGGTGGCGGTCGTGGCGGTCGTGGCGGACGTCGTGAGGGTGTCGAGTTGGGCGGCGAGGGCGGGGTGAGCCGCTAGGTGGGGACGGGTGGCGTTCAGGGGGGTGAGGAGGGCGGCGGGGTCCTTGTGGGCGAGGGCGGCGTTGAGTTGGCTCAGTGGGTGCTGGGCGGCGGTGGGGAGGTCGGTGAGGGCGGTGATCTGACCGGCGATGCGGCGCAGGTCGGCGGCGTTGTTCCGGGCCCAGGCGCTGGTGCTGCGCTGTGCGGCGCGGCGTTCGCGGGTGGCCTGGACGCGTTGTTCGCCGGTGGTTCCGGCGGGGCCGGGCCGATTGCGCAGGTAGCGGCGTTCGGCGGCCTGGCGGCTGGCAACGCCGAGGGGATGGGCGAGGTCGGACCAGCTGGCTCCTGCTCCGCGGGCGGTTTCGATCAGGCCGGTCTCCCATCCGGCGAGCTGCTCACGGACGTGGCGCAGCAGCAGCAAGGAAGCCAGGGCCCGCTCCGGGCCGACGTCGGACGCCGTGGCAGCAGCGGGGGCTTGCTGCTGGGCGGTCTGCAGGGCGTCGTCTATGGCTTCCAGGGCCGCCGCAGCAGCGAGGAACGACGCAGGGCCCCGGGCGTCGATGGGGGCAGAGACCGGTCGGTCAGGTCGATCCGCTGTCGTCATGGGCACCTCCTCCACATCGTCATCGCCTGGATGACTCCCAAGTCTGTCATCCATTGGATGACATGTTACTAGGGTTTCCTGAGGCCCATTGGCAGCTTCTGCCCATACCTGTTGGAGGTGTATTCCGTCCGCCTCGTCCTCGCTGGCATCGGACGCCGGCTGACGGGCGACGAGCGCGTCGAACTCGCCGCACGCCTCCCCTCCGAAGCGGCACGCATCCTTTCCCTACGGATCCCGGACCCCAAGCCCATGACCGGCCGGGCCTTCGTCGAAGATCTGCCGCGCACGCCGATGCGCCCCTCGCCACCACCCGCTGGGACACCGGATCGTCCTCGCCACCGTGGCTGCGCTTGCCGGCCCCGACCTCCTTACCCGCATGCTGCATCAGCTCCGGACCGGCTATGCACTGTTGTTCGGCCTCGCCGAACTCGCCCCAGCGGCATAGCGACCGACCCCCCTCACTCCGACCGTGGGGGCGAGGAGGGTGACGCTCTCCGTCTCGGTATGCGAGCAAGCCGGAAAGGTCGGCCGGTTCCCAAGGCAGCGCATGGCAAGGGCTGTTCGACTGGTGCTGCGAGCGACTCACACTCCCCAGAGGCACCAACCCATGGAAACGGACCGTGGATCTTGCACAGGCGTAGGGCGTCTGCCGGCCGGCGATCCGTCGTCACGCACGCCTCATGCGTCGGGTCTGCGCGGGGGGTGTAGCGCTTCGCGGGTGTCCTGGGTGGGGTCTTGCACGGGGGCTTGTTCCTGGAGGGAGCCGGGGGCGGCTCTTTCCGGGGCGGCCGGGCTGTGGGCGTTCTGGGGTGGTGGTGGCGGGTTGTGGTCGTCAGGGGTGCCGGCTCCGGCGGGAGGCAGACGCAGGGCGAGCAGGGCGGTGTCGTCACCGCGGGGGGACAGCCGTTGCAGGAGTTGGTCGCAGAAGTCGTCGATGGTTGGGGCGGGTTGTTGCCGGGCCAGGACGGAGGCGTGGTGGCGGAGCCTGGCCATGCCGGCATCGATGGGGCGTTCCCGGCTCTCGACGAGGCCGTCGGTGTAGAAGAGCACGGTGGCCTCCGCGGGGAGTTCCTCGTGCGCGTCCGGCCAGGTCAGGCCGAGGTGCATGGTGGCGCTCATGCCGATCAGCGGTCCGTGGCCACTGGTGAGGAAGCGGGTGTCTCCGTCGGGTGTGATCAGCAGCGGCGGGGGGTGGCCGGCGTTGACCCAGTGCAACTGCCAGGGTCCTCCTTCGGGGCCCTCGACGCGGGCGAAGATCAGTGTGGCTATCGGTGCGTCGCTTGTGTGGGTCACCGCCTCGTCCAGCCGGCACATGATCATGCTGGGTGGCCCCACGTGGGTCCAGGCCAGAGCACGCAGCATGTTGCGCACCTCGGCCATGTGGACCGCGGCCTGCAGATCGTGGCCCACCACGTCTCCGATCACCAGGGCCATGACGCCGTCGGAGAGCAGGAAGGCGTCGTACCAGTCGCCGCCGATCTCCATGGCGCGCTGTGCCGGCAGATAGCGGGCAGCCATCCGCAGGTGGTCGACCTGCGGCAGCGGTGCCAGCAGCTGGCGCTGCATGGTCTCGGCGACGTTGCGCTGCTCGTCGTAGAGCTGGCTGTTGTCCAGCACCAGCGCGAGCCGGCGCCCGATGTCCGCGAGCAGCCGCATCTCGGCGTCGGTCGGCGGATGAGAGTCTTCGGCGCGTGCCACCGTCAAGACGCCGTAGTACTGCCGACGGGACCGGATCGGTACTGCGGTTGCCCAACGGCCGCCCAGCCGCTCGAACAAAACCCGGTGACTGGCCGAGAGCGGCGCACCCGCATCCGCCATGTCCCCGGCCTCTACCAGGACCGGATCGTCGCCGCGGATGAGCTCCGGCCGAATGTGCGCCCCAGACAGCGGGAGCGGCCCCGTCAGTTGCCTGGCGCGACCTGGATGGGCCGGGCTGCGCACGGCGACACGCTGCAGGAGGCCGGATCGTGCGTCGACGAAGTCGACGGTGGCCCAGTGGCCGAGGTCCGGCACCAGCAAAGGAAGCAGCTGCCGCGCTGCGGCGGTGGCATCCATATTGGACATCAGCACCGAAGACACCTCAGCGAGGAGATTCAACCGGTTGGTGAGCGCCTCCAGGGCGGCGGTGTGGGCGATCGCCCGCGCTTCGGCGTCCCGGTGCAGGCTGAAGTCGCTGAAGACGATCACCAACCCCCCAGGCTTTCCTTCCGGCATGAGCGGCGTCGCCGACCAGATGATCGGAAGCAGGAAGCCGTCACCGCGCAGGAAGTACTCCTCACTGCCTTCAACAGCGTCCCGGCTGCCCGTCAGCGGAGTCCGCATCAGACACTGCTCGCGGGGGACCGCACTGCCGTCAGGGCTGCGATGGAGTAGATCATGCGCGTCCCGCCCCAGCATCTGCGCCGCTGACCGGCCCAGCAAGCGTTCCGCCCACGGATTGACGTACGTGATCAGCCCGGCTGCATTCAGGGTGAAGACACCGGCGCCCAGGTCTCGCAGGACGTCACCCGCGAAGCCGGGATTCCGCTCACCGTGCGAACCGGTCATGGGGTACCACTCCTCGTGACCAGGCTCTCAGAAAACAGGCCGCGCACGCACCACAGCCTTCGAAGCAGCGACCGCGGGGCCTGCTGACCGCGGCGTGTGCAGGTCAGCTGCTGCGAAGACCCGCGCTTTCGCGAGTGTCGCAAGAAGCGGAGCGGGGCCCGGGCGATAAGGGACGCGCTGATGCCGGGTGCGCCCCGCACCGCGACGAGCACTCCTGACATGTCTACGGCCTCGCCGCCCCAACCCTGGACAAGATCGAACAGATGCACAGCACCGGGTATGAGGTCCCTGCCTACGTCCTGGCCGTCACGGAGGACGCGCACCGCATCGCCGGCCGCGCTGACAAGGGGCGGGCCGCCGTCAACGACGCAAGCCGGATCCGGGGCGGAGCGCCCTACATGGCCGCCGCCCTCGCATCTTCGCGGCCCCCGAGCCGGCCGAGCCCGCCAATACCACCGGGGCGTGCCGCCGCCCGGCGGGCGAAGAGCTGGACGCGGTCGCCAACTCCCAGGACAACGAAGCCATGTACGGGAAAACGACGTCAATGCCCGCGCGTGCGGGCAGTCGCCGACGACCGCGCAGCGGACTGGCGCATCGTGGTACCCACCCTCATCGACGCCGACCTGCGCCGCCGCCTCACTGATCAAGTCGAGCGGCGCCGTGGACCGCCGCTCCTAGCGTAGGGCGGCCGCGATCAGGCCTTCGAGGGCCTCGCGTGGTACATCGCCGCCGCTCACCAGCCGATCGAAGACCAGCCCGTCGATGCAGGTCAGCAGGGTGTGAGTGCGATTCTCGACATCCGCCACGCCGTGTGCAGTGAGGAACAGCCGGACGGCCTCACGGCCGGCGTTGTCGCGAGGGACGAGGATCTCGCGCAGTTCAGGGTCGCGAACGCTCTCGACGGCACAGGCATAGCGAGCGAGCGAGCGGCGGCGGCCTTCGCCGGTGAGGCGCTGATGGGTGAGCATTGCCATGCCGTCCACCAGTTCCTCGACGGTGCGCAGAAGTGGAAGCTCTTCGGCCATCGTTTGCAGTTCCGCTTGGTCACGTTGAACGAGGCGGGTGACGAGTCCGGTGAGCAGCGCGGCTCGGGTGCGGAAGTAGGCCGACGTGGTACCGGGCGGCAGCGCCGCCTTACGGTCGACCGCACGGTGGGTCAGGCCGCGGATCCCTTCGTCGGCGAGTACGTCGAGAGCCGCGTCCGCGAGGAGAGTGCGCCGATCCGAAGCCATGGCCCCTTTCTACACCTGTAGTGCTTCAGATAGCGTCATCCTTCTACAGGTGTAGAAGGATGAGGTTCGGCATGGACAGCACAGCAGTGGTCGTCGGCGGGGGCATCGGCGGGCTGGCCGCCGCGATCGGCCTGCGCCGCATCGGCTGGGAGGTGGCGGTCGTCGAGCGCGCGTCCATGCTTGAGGACGCGGGGGCGGGCATCTCACTGGCCGCCAATGGCCTGCGGGCACTGGACGAACTCGGCGTCGGCGAGGCGGTAAGGGATGCTTCGCGGGGCCAGTACAGCGGCGGCACCCGCACACCAGAGGGTGGTTGGCTGACCCGAATGGACGGCGCGGTGCTGGAGAGGGCCGTGGGCGCACCGATCATGGGCATCCCCCGCTCCACCCTGCACCGGCTGCTGCGAAAGGCCCTGCCCGCCGAGGCACTGCTCATCGGCTCGGAGGTTGGCTTCGTCCGGCCGATCGGCCCCAGGGCGGTTCAAGTCACCTGCGGCGACACAGTCCTGGACGCAGATCTGGTGGTGGCGGCCGACGGCGTCGGCAGCAAGGTGCGCGGCCTCCTCTTCCCAGCCCACCCCGGCCCGGTCTACAGCGGCTCGACCGTGCTGCGCGCCATCACCGAGCAGGCGGTTCACCTGCGCACCGACTTCGAGCTGACGTGGGGACACGGGGCCGAGTTCGGGCACATCGCCTTCCATGACGGGCGTGCCGAGTGGCACGCCGTCCTCAACCTGCCGACCGGAACGCGGTTCGCCGACCCCCTGGCCGAACTGCGCCGACGGTTTCGCAACTGGCATGAGCCGATCCCCGCGCTGCTCGACGCGACGCGGCCCACCGCCGTACTGCACCACGACGTCAACGAACTTCGCACGCCGCTTCTTTCCTACACGGTCGGCCGGATCGCATTGCTCGGGGACGCGGCACACGCGATGACCCCCAACCTCGGCCAGGGCGCCTGCCAAGCGCTGGAGGACGCGGTCACCTTGGCCGCCGCACTCGCCACCGAGCACACCGCCGAAGCCGCGCTCGCCCTCTACGACGCCGAGCGCCGGCCGCGCAGCCAAGCAGTCGCGCGGGCCGCCCGGCAAGCCGGGCGGATGGGCCAGCAGCTCTCCCACCCACTGGCCGTTGCCCTGCGGAACACGGCGATGCGGCTGACACCTTCACGCGCCACAACTCGCATGATCCTTCGGCACCACGACTGGGTTCCGCCCCATCTGAATTGACGTGACCGGCGCCTTGACGCTCGCGTCGCGCCGGAGCCGGCGCGCGGTGGGTGCGGGTGACAGCACGTGTACACGCCGGGAGGGGGGGGGGGGGGGGGGGGGGGGGGGCGGGGGGGGGGGGGCGCGCGCTCCCCC
>NZ_JBWKFL010000035.1:64195-87675 GCF_056434305.1 Streptomyces sp. NPDC044061
ACTCGATCCCTCGTCCTTTTCTTCCAACAGGAGACGCAGGGGGGGGGGGGCGGGGGAGGGCGGGTGCACAGGTGGGAGGCTGCCAACCCGCACGTGCCGCCGCCTCCCGGGGACTGCCTTCAGGCCTGTACGAGGACGGTGCACCAGACCTCGTTGTTGTCGCCGATGCCGCAGTCGCCGATCTCCCCGCTGCGGATCTTCGTCCAGACCCCCTTCGCCCGCCAGTGCCAGGTGCCGACCCGCGAGAACCGCTCGTGGTAGCCGTGAGTGGCGAACGTGAAGGCGTCGACGTCGTTGCCGGTGCCGTTGCCGCCCCGCGTTCCGTTGCCGAACGACTCCTGCTTGCACTTGGCGTGCTTGAACTCGCTCGAGGTACCGCCGCCCCAGTTCCACACGTCGCAGTAGTGGGGGCCCTCGCCCAGACTCATCGTGTAGTGCATCGTCTCGCCGGTCCTGTTCTTCACCGCACCACACAGGGGACCGACACAGCCGTCCGCGGAGGCGGTCGTCGCCCCCGCGACGACCCCTGCGGACGCCATGAAGGCGGTGGCGACGACGGCGACGGCTGTCCGGTTGGCTCGGGACATCATCTTGAGCATGCCAATTCCATTCTCTTGTTGCGTCGGCTCGGTCACGTCTGACGCGACTGCCGGCAGGGCGGGCGACGGCATCGCTGCCGGCAAGGCTCCATGAGCCGACGCCTGCGTTCCGTGCGGCAGGCAGTGCTTGCCGCGATCCCCCTGACGACATGTGAGTTGAGGATCTACGGTGAACCTTGCGGAAACCTTGTGACGGCTGTCCTGCGGATGGCCCCGGAGCGAATGACGGAGGGCTGCTGGGAATGTCGGCCCCTGCCCGGCGGACGAACACCGCGCCGCAGACCGGCCGTTCCCTCGCCCCTCCCGCGTGAGGCACCATGAACCTGCACCTGCTCGGACCTTTGGAACTACGCGTCGCGGGACGCGCGGTCGACATCGGCCAGCCACGTCGGCGAGCGGTCCTCGCAGGGCTGGCGGCCGACACCGGCCGACCGGTCCCCGTGAGCACATTGGTGGACCGGGTCTGGGACACCGACGCCCCCGACGGGGCCCGATCGGTCCTCTACTCCCATATCAGCCGTCTACGGCGGCTCTTCGACGGCGCGGTATCCACGGCAGGCGGTGACGAGGCGCAGATGGCCCCGACGCCGCTCGGCATCCGGCGCTCTTCCGGCGGATACGTTCTGGAGGCGGACGAGCACGCCGTCGACCTGCTCCGTTTCCGCTCCCTCGTCGCGCAGGGACGCGAGCCGCACCGGCCCGACGCACGCCGCGCCCAACTCCTGGCCGAGGCACTGCGACTGTGGCGCGGCGTGCCGCTGGCGGGGCTGCCGGGGGAGTGGGCGGAGCGCACGCGGACCGCCTGGACGCAGGAGCGCCTGGAGACGGCGCTCGTCTGGGCCCGCACCGTGCTGAGCCAGGAACGGTCCGAGGAAGTGCCCGCTGTCCTGCAGCCCTTGCTGGGCGAGCACCCGCTCTGCGAGCCACTCGCCGTGTTGGTGATGCGCAGTCTGGCCGCCGCAGGAAGAACGGCCGAGGCAGTGGACACCTACACCCGGATCCGTCGGCAGCTCCACTCCGAGCTGGGCGTGGCTCCGGGCCGTGAACTGCATTCGGCGTACGAGCAGATGCTGCACGGCGCCGGACGACAAGAGATACCGGCAACGGGATCCGACCCGGTCGTGATCAGTGCACCTGCCCCGACCCCTCTTCCGGTCCCCGCGCAACTCCCCATGACTCCCACCCACTTCAGCGGGAGAAAGGATCAGCTGGC
Source organism: Streptomyces sp. NPDC044061 (assembly GCF_056434305.1). NCBI lineage: Bacteria > Bacillati > Actinomycetota > Actinomycetes > Kitasatosporales > Streptomycetaceae > Streptomyces > Streptomyces sp. NPDC044061. Next base: position 66,008 of record NZ_JBWKFL010000035.1, read on the forward strand.
CGAGCTCACGCGGTGCCTGATTGCCAAAGACGGTGCAGGGGGCGGGACGGCAGTGGTCGTCTCCGCCGTCTCCGGCATCGCGGGCGTCGGCAAGACCGCGTTGGCCGTTCGCTGGGCACACCAGATGCGTGACGCCTTCCCCGACGGACAGCTCTACGTCGATCTCCGAGGCTACGACCCGGACGAGCCGGTCTCCGCCACTCAGGCCCTCTCAGGCTTCCTCACCGCCCTGGGCGTGCCCGGCGCGGAGGTACCGCCGCGGCTCAACGACCGGGCCGCCCGCTACCGCACAGCCCTCGACGGACGCCGGCTGCTCATACTCCTCGACAACGCCGCCTCCGCCGCGCAGGTACGCCCCCTGCTGCCCGGAAGCCCGACCTGCAAAGTGCTGATCACCAGCCGGGACTCGCTCTCGTCCCTGGTATCGCTGCACGGGGCCCACCGAGTGGTTCTCGACGTCCTCTCCCCGCACGAGGCACTCGCCCTGCTGCGAGACCTGATCGGACCACGCGTCGACACCGACTACGCTGCCGCTGCCACCCTGGCCGAGCAGTGCGGGCGACTGCCCCTGGCCCTGCGCGTGACGGCGGAACTGGCCCTGTCACGCCCCCAGGACCCCCTGACCCGGCTGGTGGAGGAACTGCAAGACCACCGGAGGCGTCTCGATCTGCTCGACTCCGCGGACGGAGATCCCCGGGCCGCCGTTCGGGCCGTCTTCTCCTGGTCCTACGACCGCCTCCCCGACCGCGAGGCACGACTGTTCAGACTGCTGGGCCTGCACCCGGGGCCCGATACGGACGTCCACGCGGCCGCCGCCCTGACCGGTGAGACCCCGGAGCGCACCCGGCGGTCCCTCCACGAACTGTCCCGTGCCCACCTGGTGCACCACAGCGGGCCCGGCCGCCACGGCATGCACGACCTGCTGCGCGCATACGCCGCGGAGCTCGCAAGCCGGCACGACGAGGCGGCGGAGCGTGACGCCGCCCTGACCCGTCTGCTGGACCACTGCCTGGCGGCGTCGGCAGCGGCCATGAACGTGCTGTATCCCGCCGAACGGCATCTGCGTCCCGACGTCGAGGTGCCCGACACCGCTTTGCCGCCCATGCGCACGGCCGACGAGTGCCGGGCGTGGCTGCGCGCCGCACAGCACACACTGGTGGCACTGTGTTCCAGGACCGAGGAGCCCGGACCGTCCCGGCACACCGTGCGGATCGCCACCACGCTCCACCGCCACTACGAACGCTCGGGGCATTTCACCGACGCGCTGACCGTTCACACACACGCCCTGCGGGCGGCCCGCGGCGTGGGAGACACCCGCGGTGAAGTCGACGTCCTGGCTTGCGTCGGCGCGGTCCACCGGCGGCTCGGAGACTACGAGAGCGCTCACCGGCACCACGCGGATGCACTGTCGGTGTGCCGTCGGATCGGGTATCAGGCCGGAGAGGCACGTCATCTCACCAATGTGGGCGTGTTGCACGAGTTGCAGGGTCACTACCAAGAGGCCGCCGAACACCACGAGCAGGCGGTCGAGCTGTTTCGAGCGGCCGGTGATGCGCACGGTGAAGCCGACGTGCTGAACAACCTCGGCATCGTGCAGGAGTTGCTGGAGGACTACCCGGCATCGATCGAGCGGTATCAGCAAGCGCTGGCACTGTACCGCCAGACGGGCCATGCCTTCGGAGAGGCCAGCGCTCTCGGAAACCTCGGGATCGTACTGGCCCGGCTCGACGACCATGCTGCCGCGGCCGAGCGCTTCGAGCGGGCGCTCGCTCTCTTCCGGCGGCTCGGACACACCGGCGGAGAGGCACACGCATTGTCCAACCTGGGAAACGCTCTGTGCCGTCTAGGGAAGTACGAGGAGGCCGCCGAGCACCAACGCCAAGCCCTCGTCCACTTCCGCCGGACCGGAGAACCGTACGGAGAGGCGGGTGCGCTCAACGGCTTGGGCGAGGCCCTGCACGCAACCGGCCGACACGCCGAGGCCCTTCAAGCTCACGCATCGGCGCTGGAGGTGGCCCGTGGAATCGGGGAACAGGAGGAACAGGCCCGCGCCCACATCGGCACGGCCCTCGTCCGGCAGAGCAGGGGAGAACGGGCGCACGCAGTCGATCACCTCCACCAGGCGCTGTCCCTGTACATCGCGCTGGACTCTCCCCGCGCGGAAGAGGCGCGCAAGACCCTCCTCTCGATGACGGCCGGGTCGTGATTCTGGGCGCGTCGAGTCCGGCACACGGTTTGCGCCTGCCACGTGACCGTGATGCGCCCGCGCCGGCGCCGCCCGTCGGACTTTACGTGGGTTGCTCGCGGCGGGCGGTGGCGATTCGGCGCTGGTAGGCGGCGGCACTGATGGACAACTCCCGTGCGAAGACGCGGCGCAGGCTCTCGCAACTCGGGAAACCGGCCAAGGACGCCGCGGATCGACTCGACGTACCGGGCCGGTGTGGTGCCCAGCTGTTCCCGGAACAGCCTGGTGAGGTGACGCGTACTGACGTTGAGCCGCCCGGCGAGTCCGGTGAGGGAGTAGGTGCCGGCGGATCCGTCGTGACCAGGTCGACGACCCTGCGCAGGGCGGGGGAGCGGGCGGCGGGCCCCGCGGGGGTGCGGAGAACTGTGACATGACACGGGCCTGTTGATCCTGTTCTCCTACACGCAGCAGCGTTTCGAGCTGAACGGAGCCGACCACGCGAGGAAGTTACTGCTCGACGGCGGGTTCTCCGAGAGCGCCGCCGAGGTGGTCTGGAGGGCGATCGCCCTGCACACAACACCGGGGATACCCGGCCGGATGGACCCCGAGGTCGCTGCCACGAACTACGGCGTGCTGACCGATGCGGTCGGCTGGGGGGCTGGACAGACTGGAAGGGGCGGGGACCACGGTGACGGCGGTTTGACAACCACCTCATGCCGTTGATCGCTCATGAGCCGCGACACTGTCGGCTGCCACAGAGGCGCACGTCCTCTCAGCAGCTGATCACATTGGCCGTCAGGTACCCGTGGGGCCGCGTTAGTCTCCGATCATGGCCTTGCGACCTGATGAGTTCTACGACCACGCACGTGCGACCGCGGATGGTGAGCTTCGGCTTCCGTTGGCACGGATGACCAGTTGGGACATAAGCCCGTTCGAGCCCGATGGACTTCGCGTCGCGCCGCTCCGCCCGCCCGTTTTGCCCGAGCCGGAACGGCACGGCGAGGACCCGGCGAACTGCGACGTGTGCCGCGCCCGAGACGAAGGCATCTGGTTCAACGAACGCTGGCGACTGACCCGGATCACGGGCGTCGGCGTGCCGCTGGTGTTGATGCTGCACTCCCGCGACCACTACGACTTGGCGGATCTGCCCGATGAGATGGCCGCCGAACTGGGGGTACTCACCACTCACATCGTCCGCCATGTTCAGGCACTACCGCACATCTCCCGAGCCCATGTGTACCGGATCGGGGACGGAGCCGCACACCTGCACATCTGGTTCTTCGCCCGGCCCGAGGGGCAGGCCCAGCTGTATGGGTCGTGGATGCCCGTCTGGGACGACCTGCTGCCGGAGTATCCGGCGGACGTTGCCGATGCAGACGCGGCGGCCGTAGCTGACGCATTGGTCGCTTCGTATGGGGGCCGTCGCGGGGTCACCGACGAATAGATGGACGTCCGACCCCTCCGTGTGATCTCGAAGGCCACGGTCTTGCCGCCGGCCCCGCACGGCACTACCGCCTGACCCCACTGCCCTGGTCGGTCTACTGATCAACGGACTCGCCGACCAGCGAGGCTGAGGAAGCCCACGGCCCTGACCAGTTCAGATGCCGTGGGCTTCTGTCGTTGTCGGTCGGCGTCGGGCGCCTTCGCACGGCCCCTGGGACGGCCCAGCTTGGCAGCCGGGCTGAGCCGCCTCCGTTGTCAGTGCGTGCGGCTATGGTGCTTGCGTCATAAGGGCAGCGCTGTGGGGAGGGGCTTTGGGAGCCAAGACGGGACTACTGGTGTACGCCGACGGCGACGTGCCGGAGTTGCTGCGACAGGTGGGCACGGCAGATCTTGACCGGACGACCACGATGATGCGGCGGCTCTATCCGGGCCGGGAGATCGAGTCGTGCGAGGGCTCGAATCTCTGGGACGGCGTGTACCCCCGGAAGGGTACGGCGTACGCAGCCAGTTGGCCGGGGGTGGAGGTCATTGGTGATCAGAGGGTGATGATCGACGCCCCCTCGCAGCTCCCGGATCACCTCGTGGCGGCAAGCGCCGGCCGACGGCTCGTCCTGCACGCCATGCACAGTGTCGTCGACTGGCTGGCGTTCGCCGTGTGGGAGGACGGGCGCCTCGTCCGATCCCTGAGCCTGTCCCCGGGCAGCGGCATCATCGAGAACATCGGCGAACCTCTGCCCTTTGAGCTGCCGTACTGGGCCGGAGACCGTCCAGCGGACATCGTGCCCTGGCCCGGTGAGGAGGAAGAGCCGTACGTCCTGCCCTTTCATCCCTCGGACCTGGGCGAAGACGCGCTGCGGGCGCTCTGCGGCTTCGTTCAGGAGGGCCGTCCCGAGCCCGATGACGTCGACGCAGACGCCATCAAACTGTACGGATTCCACGTGCGAGACCCACACGGGCCTGATCGTGCCGAGCAGGAAGCGGCGCTACGGAGGTCGGTTGAAGCGATGCAGCCGCCGCGTGTCTACACGATGGGGCCTGATGGCTCGCTGATCGAGCGCGATGGCCTCTAGCTCACGGGCCCTCGTCTCGAAGCAACTTGGCGGGGACCCGACTTCAGGGGTCCAGATCAGCCACGACTGCGGTCGGGCCGGTTGTTTTTGCTGTACGGCAACCGCTCCACATCATCGGTCCTGCTGCCGTCGTCTACGACGCAACCCCCCGGCGCTGGCGACGGCTATGCAGAAGGTGCCGCCCGCTGTCATGGGGAGGTTGGAAGCGAAGGTCTTCTGAGGGGGGTGTTCAAGGAAGGCTCGGTCGAAGGCGATTCCGATCAGGGCGGCTGTCAGCACGATCGCCCACAAGAGCAGTACCAGCAGCCATGTGCTCCGGGTACTCAGCCAAGAAGTCATCGGATCATCATGCACCCGACGCACCAGCGACTACAGTCCCCCTCGCTTCTACTACCCGGCTGTGCGGGGGCGACAGACCCCCGGGCTCGCGCCGTGTCGCCAGTTCGGAAGACGCCATATGTGGATCGTGGCTGATCTGGCAAGGCGCTGACCTGGACCGGAGCGTGATCGGCGCCGCTGTACCCCCGTGAGTCCCCGCTGGGTCCCGCCGCAACGGGCACGCAACGGGCACGCAACGGGCACGGTCCCGGCCGGGCAAGAGCACGCATGGGCGCGGCATGAGTGACTGCGTAGTCAGAGCTCGAACCACTGGCCCAGATCGTTGGGTGCTCCAGTCCGGATAAAGTCGCGCACGAGGGCCCACGCACGATCGACACTCAGGACGAAGTCACCGGTGAACCCTGCAAGGTCACCCATGATCGGGACCTCAACCACAGCATCAGGCGCGATGGTGCCATCTCCCCGCAGCAGAGACACCTTCTCCGTGTCCAGGAACAGGTGGATGACCGCATGATCGCGTCGGAAGCCGAGAGTAAGCACAGGGAACTCAGTGCCCAGCAATGGGACCTCGAGGTACCCCTGGCCTCGGGAACGCAGTTTGCTGAAGCGATCCGACAGATCCCTGACGTCGCAACGTCTCTCGTCTGGGGAGAAAAGCCCTGACTCGGGCGACGTCGTTGCCCAAATTACGCCCATCTCTCCACCTCTGGCATGTACAGGGGAAGGGCGCTGGCAGGCTGTCGACATCACCCTCGTGTTTCACCACGACCTGCACCGTAGCGCGGAGCCGACCGCCCCAGCCACGACGTGTTCTGATCTCATGCTCCGTGTGCCTGCCTCTTGGACGGGACCGGGCGCCCGCGGGTGCCGAGCGGGGCGGAGACATGAGCGCGGGTGCGCCGGCCGCCCGCGCCCACCCGGGCTCGGCCACGTGCAGCAGCCCGGACCAGGTCGGATCGGCGGCCCACTGCGACTGGTGGTCGATCAGGTGCCTGAACAGCAGCGCCAGCGTCTTGTCGGCGGGCTCCGTCGCGGCCAGCAGCACGCTGATGACCAGCGCGGTGACCTCGCGGTCGGTCGTGGCCGACGCCGTTGAAACTCGGCCGTGGCCGGCTTCGCGATCAGGCCGCCATCGCCCTCGGACCAGTCACGGCCGACAACAACCGGTCCATGACGCACAGGACAGAACGCGCTCAGCCGCTCACGCCTGCCTCCGGCACCCGGCCGCTGCCGAGCAGGTCACCCACCGCCGCGATCCCCTCCGCGATCGCCCGCTCGGGCACGTCACCGAAGCCGAGGATGAGTTGGGGCGGCTTCGGACCTCCCGAGGCACGGCACGCGCTCATCCCGTACAAACCGACCCGCCGGGCGCGCGCCGCGGCGATCACCGCCGACTCGTCCGCCCCGTCCGGCAGATGGGCCACGGCGTGGAACCCCGCCGCGAGGCCGGTCAGACGTACCTCAGGGGCATGCTCGGCGAGGGCAGCGCGCAGCGTCTGGCAGCGGGCCCCGTACAGGGTGCGCATACGGCGCAGATGGCGGTCGTAGCGGCCTGATTCGATCAGCCGGGCCAGGGCCAGTTGGTCGAGGGTGGGCGTGCCCCGGTCCGCGCTCCGCTTCGCCGCGGTGAGCGGCGCGGCGAGCGCCGGGGGGCTCAGCAGCCAGCCGATGCGCAGGGCAGGGGCCAGGGATTTGCTGACGGTGCCGATCGAGACCACTCGGTCGGCCGCGAGACCCTGCAGAGCGCCGACCGGCTCGCGGTCGTAGCGGAACTCGGCGTCGTAGTCGTCCTCGATGACATATGCGTCGCGCCGCCGAGCCCAGGTGAGCAGCGCGTGGCGGCGTTCCGGGGTGAGGAGGACGCCGGTGGGCCACTGGTGGGCGGGCGTGACGATCACCGCGCGAGCGTCGGTCGCCTCCAGAGCCGCCACATCGAGGCCGCGCGCGTCGACCGGGACCGGGGCCGGGGTGAGGCCAGCTGCGAGGATGGCCGCGGTCGTCGTGGCAGGACTGCCGGGGTCCTCGTGTGCGACGGCACGGACGCCGGCGCGGGCCAGCACCTGGAGGGTGAGGGCCAGTCCCTGGGCGTAGCCGGAGCAGATGAGGGTGCGGTCCGGTTCGGCGGCGGCCGCGCGGATCCGGCGCAGGTAGGCGGCGACGACCGTGCGCAGGTCCAGGCTGCCGCGCGGATCCGGGTAGTCGAGGTCGGCGGTCGGCATCCGGCGGGCCGCCTCCCTGACCGCCCAGAGCCAGTCGGCACGCGGGAACGAAGCCAAGTCGGGCACGCCGTGTCGGAAGTCGGCGATCAGAGGCGGGGGTTGGGCAGCGCGCTCGGCCGACGGCCCGACGGGGGCGGCGGGTGTGCAGGCGGCGACACGGGTGGCCGAGCCGACGCGGGTGACCAGGTAACCCTCGGCCTGCAGCTGGGCGTAGCAGTCCTGGACCAGGCCCCGGGACAGGCCCAGTGAGCGGGCCAGTTCACGCGAGGAGGGGAGGCGTTCGTCCACGGCGAGGCGACCGCTGCGGATCGCGTCCCGCAGCTGCCGTTCCAATTGGACACGCAGTTGCTCACCGCTGCTCCGGTCGACGGCCAGCAGCAGCTCGGGAGACAAACCGGCCCACTGCACAGTCATGAAATTGGAGCTTACCGGGGATCCGGTCACTGCCTAGCGTCGACGGCATGACTCCTGCTGACCCGACCGCGAACCCCGCCTCGGACTCCACTGCCGCGACGGCCACCGCACCCTCGCGACCACCCCTGCTCAGTCGGGCGCTGCTGCTGCGGCTCGTGAGCGTGGTAGCCGTGACGGTGAGCTTCTTCCTGCTGCTGTCGGCAGTGCCCACGCACGCCGGCCGCGGCGCGGCCGGCCTCGCGACGGGCGCACTCATGCTGTCCACGGTGCTCGGCGAGCTGGCCGGGCCCCGCATCCTCAGCCGGTACGGCCACCGGGGACCGCTGGCGGCCGGGTTGTTGCTGCTGGGCGCCCCCGCCCTCGCACTGCCCCTCGACGACGGCGCGGCCTGGACCGCAGCGGTGTGCCTCGTGCGCGGCCTGGGATTCGGCCTCACGATGGTCGCCGGCGGCGCCCTGACCGCGGCACTGATCCCCGCCGAGCGCCGGGGCGAGGGGCTGGCCCTCGTCGGTGTCGTGGGCGGCGTACCGTCACTCATCACCCTGCCCCTGGGGGTCTGGATGTCCGAACATCTCGGCTACACCCCGCTCACCACGACCGCGGGCCTGGCAGCCCTGGTGGCGATCCCGACGGTAGCGGGACTTCGGGAGGTACAGCCGTCGAAGACCACCAAAACCGAAGCCAGGACCGCCGATACGCAAGCGCTCGGCATGATGGCCGCCATGCGTGCCGTCGGGCTGCGGCGTCCCACGTCGGTGTTCTTCGCCACCGCACTCGCCGCCGGAATTCTGGTGACGTTCATGCCGCTGGCCGTCCCGCACGCATCGGCGGGCATCGCCACGGCGGCACTGCTGGTGCAGAGCACCGCGTCCACCGTGGCCCGCTACGCGGCAGGCCGGTACGGCGACCGCTACGGCTCCACGCGACTCATCACCCCCGGTCTGCTCGCGTCGGCGGCAGGACTGTCAATGCTGGCGGCCACGGCAAGCCCGGTCGCCGTACTGACGGGCACGGCCCTCTTCGGCACCGGTTTCGGCATCGTCCAGAACGCCACCCTCACCCTCATGTACAGCCGGGTCACCCGCCCGTCGTACGGCACCGTCTCCGCGCTGTGGAACCTCGCCTACGACGGCGGCATGGGGATAGGCGCCGCAGGCTTCGGCCTGCTGACTGCGCACACGGGCTATGCCTGGGGGTTCGCGCTGACCGGGGTGCTGATGACTGGCGCACTGGGACCGGCGCTGCGTGACCGGCGGGCGGCAGCGTGAACGGCCCGGCGGACGAGGGGCGCCCGGACCACGTCCGAATGGGCGCCGGCGGCGAAGTCGGACGAGCCCAACGCCCATGTCGCGGTCCATATCGAGGCGGTACGGGAGTCCCGGTGAGCGGGCACCCGGACCTCGGCACGAAGGACGACGCCGTTGGGTACGTCGCAGGCTCCGGTGCCCGACTCGTACGAACCGCGGCGTGCCTCTCCGAGAGCGCGCTGCGTGCCCCGTCGGCGTTGCCGGGGTGGACGCGGGGCCACGTCCTGGCCCATGTCGCCCACAGCGTCGACGCGTATGTGTGGCTGCTGGGGCTCGCGCACACCGGCCGCGAACCAGAGCCGCGCACGGGCGCCGCGGCGTCGGCGGTTGAGCGGGACGCGCTGCTGTCCGCCGTTGACATCGCGGCCCGGTTGAGGCGGAACCTGGACCGGTTCACCGTCAGGGCGCGCGGGATGCCCGCCCCCGCCTGGGAGCGCCTGGTACCGGCGCTGGCCGGTTGGCGACACCCCGCCCAGTACGTTCTGCTGCGCTGTTTGCGGGAGTTGGAGACCCACCACCTCGACCTCGGCACCGGCTACGCCACTGACCAGTGGCCCGACCCCTACGTCATTTGGGCGCTGCACGACACCCTCGCCACCCTGCGTGCCCAGAGTTTCCCGCTCGCCTCGGTGGAGGCCGTGGACCTCGGCCGGCGCTGGTCCTTGGCACCGCGGGGAGCCTCGGTCGCCGGGGCCGGTCACCAGGTGCTCGGCTGGTTGAGCGGGCGGAGTCCGGCCGGCGCGCTGACGGCCGACCACCCGGCGCATCTCCTGCCGCACCCGCCCGCGTGGCCCCAGCCGCCGCTGCCCGGCTGGGGTGACGTCGGCGACGAGGTGTGAACCCGGGGGGAAGCGCACACATTCGAACGCGTCAGCAGCGGTGGTCCGGACGACGACACCCGGCCGGCTGTGTCACTCGTGGGCGCAGGACCAGCGGGGCAGGATGTGTGTCACGGGTGAAGGTCATCGCGGCCTGATCCCTGGACGGCAATGCCGAATCCGACTCCCGTGTTGAGCGGTCGTCCGTGCGTGAACGTCCCGCACCCTCGTCGTGGGAGACCGTCGATCGCCGCAGGCGCCGAAAGTATCCCCGACGCAGTAGGACGTTGCTTACAGTCGGCTCCACCGGATGCCGCCCGACGTCGCCGTCTCGCATCGTGCCGTCGTGGGGAGAAGGGAAGGCATGGAGAGGGAGAAGGTGCGGGATCTGCCCAAGTCGGCGACCGAGCACGACGGTTCCGTGGTCGTGCGGGTGCTCAGTTACAACATCCGTTCCATGCGCGACGACGTCGAGGCCCTCGCAAGGGTGATCCGGGCCTGTCGGCCGGACATTGTCTGTGTTCAGGAGGCGCCGCGGTTCTTCCGCTGGCGCAAGGCCGCCGCCCGCCTCGCCCGGACCTCCGGGCTCGTGTACGTCTCGGGCGGCGCCACGTCTTCAGGCCCCATGATTCTCTCCTCGCTCCGCGCCCACGTGGAGCGCACCGACGATGTCCTGCTGCCCCGTACCCCTGGCCTTCACCAGCGCGGTTTCGCGACCGCCGTACTGCGGTTGGGCCGGGCCCGGCTCGGGGTGCTCAGCTGTCACCTGAGCATCCAAGACCAGGAGCGCTACGAGCAGGGCCGGCTGCTGCTCGACCGGCTGTCCGCTCTGGACGTGCCGCACGCCGTTGCCGCGGGCGACCTCAACGACCGGCCCGACGGCCGTACGTTCGGCCTGCTCGCGGATGCCCTGCAGGACGGCTGGGGAACGAAGCCGTGGGGACGGGAACACACCACCCGGCTGGGCGATCCGCTGCAGCGGATCGACGCGGTCTTCGCGACGCAGGGGGTGGAGGTGCTGGGGTGCGGGGTGCCTATGGGGCTGCCCGGGGTCTTGGAACAAGACCTCCGGGCAGCCACGGATCACCTGCCGGTGCTGGCCGCTTTGCGGGTGCCCGCCGCGTAGCACGGGATTCCGCCACGGAGTCTGGTCCTTTTGACACCTGCCGTGGCGATACCGGCCGCTGCTGCCGGCCTCGCAACCCATCGAGGTCGTACCGGATGTGGACGCTCACCGGCTCAGACACGAGAACCCACACCGTCGTCGGCACCCGGGAGGCGCATGACAGGCACAGTGCATGATGCCCGGATGCATTGCCATGTCGACGGCTCGGACCCTGCATACGGCTCCAACGTCGACAATGCCGAGAACAGCATCGGGGACCGGACCGGCGCGCACTTCCTGAACGCCGTTGGCCGGCGCGGCCTGTTCACCACGAACGCCCGCGCCATCCTCGCCCGCCACGGCGTCCCCAGGGCTTGGACCTGCTGGTGGTGGACGGTCCTCTGCACGGCCGCACCCACCTGTCGCGCGCACTGGAGTTCATCGAATCCCACCGCACCGCCCAGCCCCCGTGCTGTCGCTCGCTGCAAGCGTCGGCAGAAGTCGAGTTCGACCAACCTGCCACTGCCCGAGACCGGAAGCGGGGACCAGACCAAGCACTCAAGTGATGAACCCCGGAGTTCAGCATGATCTAGCGTGGAATACCGGCCGTTTGCGGCCGTGGGGAAGCGCTTCTCAAGATGGGGGTGACCCGCACCGGGGCACGGGGCGGCGCTGTTGACCTCAGTCGGGGCGCTTCTGGTTCTCGATGTACTCTTTGATGATCGCCGAGGGGGCGCCGCCGCAGGACGCGGCGAATTAGGACGGGGACCAGAAGTGGTCACCCCACAGGTACGTGCGGATGTGGTCGGGAAACTCTTGCCGGAGCCTTCGGGTCGATACGCCCTTGAGTGAGCCGACGAGCCGGGACACGGCGACTTTGGGCGGGTAGTGCACGAGCAGGTGGACGTGATTGCGTTCGCCGTTGAATTCCACCAGTTCGGTTTCGAAGTCGGCGCAGACGGCGCGCATGATCTCTTCGCAGCGTAGAAGGATCTCGTCGGTGAAGGGCCCCGCCGGTACTTGGGTGTGAAGACCAAGTGGGCGTGGAGGGTGTGGACGACCGTGCGGCCCCTGCGGATGTTGGGGTTTGACTCCCAGCGTGGTGACATAGATCAACGTTATGGTCTTGGGCGTGAGGATTGTGGCGCAGGTCAAGCTGATGCCGGATGCCGCCCAGGCGTCGGCACTGTCGTCGTCTGGCAGGCGGCAGTGACGCGGTGCTGACGGGGCACTGACGGATCTGCGATGCGCCCCGCGGCTCAGGCGATCCTCTCGAGCAGGTGCCGACGCCGTCGATCCCGAGGCAGCCAGGTTCCGCGACCGCGGCCACCAGAAGGGCTCCTTGCTCCAGCACGAGGCCGCCGAGCAGTCAGCACAGCGAAAATCGCTCGCCCTGGTCACGTGCTCGAAGAGACCCTGGGGCCATGGAGTTTCTCTGCTACCACCGCGACCGGCCCGGCTCCCTGCCACTGCGCGACGAGTTGCTGGAAGAGCATTGGTCGTACATGGACCAGTACGCGAAGGAGATGATCGCCCGGGGCCCGACTCTCGCGGACGACGGCGACACACCCACCGGAAGCGTGCACATCGTCGACCTGCCCGATCCCGCCGCTGCCCGCGCGTTCGCCTTCGACGAGCCGAACTACCAGGCCGGCGTCTACCGGGACGTGCTGCTGCGACGGTGGCGCAACGCGCTGGGGTGCACCATGTGGGACTTCCCCGGCGGCCGGACCGGCGGCAACCGATATCTGGTGCTCGGCCTCGGCACAGGGCAGGCCGACGATCTCGCGGTGCCGCGCGACCGGGACGAGCTGATCGCCTACGGGCCGTTGCTGTCCGACGACGGCGCCACCTGGCTGGGCACGGCCGTATTGCTCCGGGCGCCGAACCCGGAGGCGGCACGCGCCATCCTGACCGCGGACCGGTACGCCGACATCGAGGTGCACAACTGGCAGTTCGGCGGGCGGCCGTCCTGACCGTCGGACGGCGCGGAGCCGGGAAGCACGCCCGACGGGGGAGGAGCGCCGCCGAGGTGTGATGACGTCGAGAAACCGGCATCTGGGGCGGCGGAGCGCGGGGGAGCGGCCCCACACCACGGACCCGCCATCGCTCGCAGCTCCCACCGGTATTCGCCCTTCCCGGCAGACGGCCTACCGGCGCTCCTCCGATGGCTTTGCACTCGAGGCATCACCCACCGCAGTGCATCGACGCAGCTTTCATCGGCCATCGCGCGCTCATGAGGTGACACACCATCAAGTCGCCCCTGCCGCTGCGATATACCGTGTGCCCATGTCGGCGTTCCTGCAACAGCTCCCCGCTCTGATCGGTGTGGTCATTGGTGCCCTCGGCTCGTACATGGCGAGCACGCGCGGCGACCAGGCTCGATTCCGCCGCGAGCAAGCGGCTCGTTGGGAAGAGCGGCGGCTGACGACCTACGCCGACTACGCCAGGTCGCTGAAGAAGAGCGTCACCCTGGCTTACCGGGTCGCGGCGTATCTCGGCAACGACCCACACCCGCACCCCTTGTCACCCGAGGAAGCAGCGCCCTGCCTGGCCGATGCCACCGATGCCCGGGACCCGGCCGGGGAGGCACTGTTGATGCTTGGCACTCCGTACATGGTGGAGAAGGCCCGCGAATGGGTCGTCGTGGTGATGGAGATGGAAGGATTCCTGCGAGACCAGACTCATAGCCCGGAAACCTGGTCAACCATGCTGAAGCGCCAACGCGCCGCACGTGAGGGGTACTACGCGGCCGTCCGCCGTGATCTGGCTCTCCCACCTGGCCATTCCGGGGAATGGCGACTTGCCCCACCTCAGACTCCCTGAGCGCCCACTGCCATGACGGCCCGGGGCTGCCGGGCTTGAGGGCGTCAAACGTGAGCATTCTCGGCTTCCGGCGCCGATGGGCGTGCCTTGCTCAGCAGCACCTCCACCTCACCAAAGGAAACGACGTCGTAGGGAAGAAACGGCGCGGGCCCGAACGCGGTGCTTTCCGCCGCCCGGGCCGAAGCCGCGTTCGAGTGGGTTACCCCTTGGGCAGGCGCCGTTACTTCGTCGCCGGACGCCGTGATCTGCCCGGACACGGATGATTCCTGTCGACGACGTGCTGCGGCGGCGAGTCTGAACAGCGAGGGCCTTCTCCACAGGCAGGGGCGACGGTCGCCGTACGACTCGCCCACCGCAGAAGTCCGTGCTCCGGCTCGACTCGACTGTCGGCATCGAGGCCGGGGCCGACGGCGGTAGCCTGCGTGAACTGTCCCTTACAGGGCGGTGGGTTGTGGCAGCCGGGAGGAGCTTGTGGTGCAGGAGCTGTCGTTCACCGTCGTGTCGATCGGTCGGGTGGAGTCGCCGTTGCGGCGCCTGGAGGATGCGCCCCGGCAGGGCGACGAAGGGGCGCCGGAGGCGGATCTGGTGTTCGCTCCGGCGGTCGCCGCCGGGCTGGAGGGCATCGGGGTGGGGGCGCGGCTGGTGGTGCTGACGTGGCTGGATCGTGCGGAGCGCGATGTCCTCACGGTGCGCCCGCGCGGGGACGTTTCCCGGCCCCTGACGGGTGTCTTCGCGACGCGGTCGCCGGATCGACCCAATCCTCTGGGTCTGCATCGCGTTGAGGTCCTGGCCCGGGACGGTCTCAGGTTGCGGGTCAGCGGCCTCGAGGCGTTGGACGGCACACCGGTGGTGGACGTGAAGCCGGTTCTGGGTTTGGTCGACGAACGGTGAGCGGCCTCGGCGCGTCTGCGCGAGTTCGACTCGGCAGGCCATATGGATGGTGACCGGCGTCGAGGCGGCGTCTGGCGACGGGAGCGCGCAGCCTTGTCGTCCTGGTCGGGCGCGTGCGGCCGGTGGTGGGGCGGGCGAGGTTGTGCAGATGGGCGCGTTCGTCGTTGTCGAGGATCAGTGCGCGGGCCACGGCGTCCGGTTGTTCCACCGTGGCAGGTCCACGACGGTTGGTGGCCCAGTCGCCGCGGTGTCTTTCCGCCCTGTAGAAGGCGGCCACCGGCGATGCGCGGGGGAGAGGCCTGTCGCTGACGACCTTTCCCCCGGATGCCTCCGATGCCTTCGGGGCCTACGACGCGACGCTGTGCGGGATCCAGGAAGCCGGCATGGCGCCCTCCGACCGCTGGTGGCTGCCAGAGCGGGAGAACGCGTGCGGCGACTGCGGAACCGAGGCGAGCGACATCGACGGTCGCCGGCCGCAGGCCATGAGAGGCGAGAGCGCGCGCGTAAGCGTGCTGCGACTGTCAACCGCCGGATACGTCTGACCGTGCAGCGGCTGAGCTTCCGCAGCCATGCGGCATGAAGGCAACTGCATTGGCCTTCGCCGGCCCCATGCCCGGCGTCGATGGCGCGACCGGCGATGGGCGGCGTCTCCTGGGGCGCCGGTGGAAAGGGCGGAGGGCTCAAGCTCGAAGAACTGGGGCGCGCGGTCGGTGGGGTCTTTGCGTGCGACCACCTGGCCGGCCCCGGCCTGCGCCGGGAGATCCACGACGGGCTCCAGGTCGTGGCGAACTGGAACAGCGCGAACACTGTGCTTACGGCAAGAAAGGCGCTCTGACCGGCCCGGACAAGGAGCCCGCCGAGACCTCGGCGCTCGCCCTGACAACGGATGCCCCCCCAGGACCGCGGCCCGCCACCCGGAGGCGGCACTCCTTTGTCAGCCGCCGACAATGAGGGCGATCCCGTAGGCGGCGACCGCCAGGCACGCGCAGAAGCACAACACCGCCACCGCGGCGCCGATCGGCCGGTTGGCACGGCGCGTCCGTTCCCCTTCGGTGCCGCCGGGCCAGGTGGCGATGCCGAGGGAGAACAGCACGACTGTGAGCAGCGTGATGCCGAGGCTCACCACGAAGACGCCGGCGAAGGCGCTGAAGTCGATGTCCATTCGTCGCCTCCCTCTGCCCGTGGACTGGTCGGCCGTCCCGCTCACACTGCGGGGCTCTCCGCGTGTTGGGGCAGCCCAGGGGGTGTTTCGTTGACGTTGTCTGCGGTCACGGGGCGGCGGCGGGACAGGGCCCAGAACCCGGCTGCGGAGACGGCGGCTGCGGCAGCCACCAGGGCCACACCGAGAGCGCCGTGATCTGCGATCCAGGCCGAGGCTCCGCCGATGGCTGCCGCTGCGGGCAGCGTCAGCACCCACGACAGGGCGATGCGCCCGGCTGTGCCCCACCGCACCCGCGCCAGTTTGCGCCCCAGGCCCGCGCCCAGGATGCTGCCGGTGCACACTTGCGTGGTCGACAGGGGAAAGCCCATGTGGGACGACGCGAGAATCACCGCGGTGGCGCTGGTCTCGGCCGCGAAGCCCTGCGGCGCTTCGATGTCGGTGAGTTTCTTGCCCATGGTGCGGATGATCCGCCAGCCACCCGCGTATGTGCCGAGCGCGATCGCCAGACCGGCGGTGAGCACCACCCACCAGGGCGGCCCGGAGCCGTGGGGCAGTACCCCTGCGGAGATGAGAGCGAGGGTGATGACGCCCATGGTCTTCTGCGCGTCGTTGGTGCCGTGCGCAAGTGCGACCAGCGAAGCCGAACCGACCTGCCCTCTGCGGAATCCGTTTCGCGCATGAGCAGGGGCCGTCCGCCGGGTGATCACGTACGCGAGGTGGGTGGCCAGCATGGCGACGACGACGGCGACGATCGGCGAGAGGACGGCAGGGATCACGATCTTCTGCACGATCGCCCCGAACTGCACGGCGGATCCGCCGGCACCGACCCACACGGCACCGATCAGTCCGCCGAACAAAGCGTGTGACGAACTCGACGGCAGCCCGGCGAGCCAGGTCATCAGGTTCCACAGGAGTGCGCCGACGAGACCCGCGAAGATCATGACCAGGGAGACCTTCGCGTCGTTCACGATGCCGCCGGAGATTGTTTTCGCGACGGCCGTGGACAGGAATGCGCCCGCCAGGTTGAGCACACCCGCGACCGCGACCGCGACGCGTGGTCTCAGGGCACCGGTGGCCACCGACGTCGCCATCGAGTTGGCGGTGTCGTGGAACCCGTTGGTGAAGTCGAAGGCCAGTGCTGTCAGCACGACGACGATAAGAAGGAACGAGACGGTACCCACTGGGAACCTCACGAGGGAGGGCCGGACCTCGCGCCCGCCGTGCGTGGCCGCCCGGACGCGCCTTACCTTCCACGCTAGGCGGCGTTTCCGGAGCCCGCGACCTCGCTGCGGCAGGCGCGAGAACCCGAGCGTCCGGGGCCCGGGGCCCGGCTGCGCACTGGGGATACCCGAACCTCAACGACGCCCCGACGGGAACATCACGTCCACTCCATGCCAAGCTCCCCGCAGCGCCTCCCGATGCTCTGCGGAGAGCTTGTCGCGCATCGATTTGGTGTCGGAGCCCCACACCCAGCCAGACGACCGTCGGCTCGGCCGCGCCGTCGACTGTGATCTCCTCTCCGCGGCCGCGCGGGACCGGCCGGTGGACGCCGTTGGCGATCGGTTCCGCAGGCAGCTGTTGATCACCTGGCTCACGCGACTCTGTGCCCTGCACGGTCCGCGCCGTCTCAGGCTGCTTCATCGGTGGTCGGTCTCAACTGCGCTGCCCATACCGACCTGCGCGTTCCGGGCAGCGACTGCACGCGTTCGGACGATCTCGACGTGATCCGCGCCTCGCCCTCGAGGCACTACTTGGCCGTACGCCCTACCTCGGTGCCTGGAAGCCGCCGATCTTCTGCTCGAGCAGTTCGGCCAGCCTCAGCGGGGTGCGGTCCTCGAACATAGGACCGATGAGCTGCACTCCCACCGGCAGGCCCTCGGGCGACCGCACCGCTGGTATGGCGGTGGCGGGTAGGCCGGGCATGGTGGCCAGACCGGCCCAGACGAGCTGGTCGAAGTACGGGTACTCGACGCCGTCGATGTCGATCCGGCGTTCCCTCGGATCGGGGTTGTGGTCGTGCGGGAACGCGGGAGTGGGCGTGATGGGACACACCACGGCGTCGAACTCGGCGAAGAGCTGCCGCCAGCCGTGGCGGTGGAGCTCACGACGGCCGTTCGCCTCGATCCAGTCGCGGTGGCTGAACACCATGCCGCGCAGCAGCGCCGCATCGAGACTCTGGTCGTCTGCGCTCAGTGCGGCGGCGCGGGTCCGCAGCTGCTCGTACGCTTCGACAGGAAAACGTGCAACGGAGCCCGAAAACAACAACTGCCTGTAGAGCATAGCGGCTTCGGCCAGATCGGGCAGCAGCGGACTGTGCCGTTCGATGCGGGCACCGCCGTCGACAAGCGCGTCGGCCACCCGGCCCACGCCCGCCCGCACAGCGGACCCGGTCGGAATGAGCGGATGCTCGTCGAGGACCAGGACCCGGAAGTCGCGGAGCCGTTCGTGGCGTGCGGGCGGCAGCGCCAGGTGGTACGCCACACCGAGCGTCAGCGGGTCCGGTCCGGCCATGACGTCGAGCAGGAGCGTTAGGTCGCGAGCGGTGCGCGCCATCGGACCGACGACGGCGAGGTCGTGCTCGACCGGCAGGGCCGGCCCGGGCGGCGGGACCATGCCGCGGCTCGCCGCCAGCCCGAGTGTCGGCTTGTGCGCGTAAATGCCGCAGAAATGCGCGGGGGTGCGCAACGAACCGGCGAGGTCGGAGCCGATGGACAGCGCGCCGAATCCGGACGCCAGGGCCGCCGCCGAGCCGCCGGAGGATCCGCCCGACGTACGACGGTGGTCCCACGGGTTGTTGGTGGTGCCGTAGATCTCGTTGAAGGTCTGTATGTCCTGCAGCCCCAAGGGCACATTGGTCTTGCCGAGCACCACCGCGCCCGCGGCCTTGAGCCGCGACACCTGCACCGCGTCCTCAGCCGGCACGAAGTTCCGGTGTAGCGGCATACCCCAGGTCGTGGGCAGCCCCGCAATGTCGTACGACTCCTTGACCGTCACCGGAATGCCCAGCAGCGGCCGGTCCTCACCGCGGGCACGCGCCCGGTCGGCACCGCGCGCGGCGGCCCGTGCACGGTCGAAGTCCGGCACACAGATCGCGTTGATCGCCTCGTCGTCCCTCTCGATACGGGCGATCGCGTCGTCGGTCAGTTCCGCCGAGGTCACTTCGCCGGCACGCAAGGCAGCCGCGAGTTCTTCGGCCGTCTGAAATTCCCACTCCATGAATCGGACGGTACGGGTATCTGAGACAGGTCACGAAACGGCGCTTCACACAACGGCTTTGCGCGTCAGGCCACAGGGAATTCGCCCGACCGCTGGCGCTGCGAGTCGGCTTCGCCTTGCTGAGACGCGTGAGCCGCACGCTGGAGTCCGCACGGACGGCGTGCAGAAGCTGACCTCGCCGGCGCTCAGGACCGGCCCCGCCAGCACAAGCCATATGCTCGCTTCGTCGCGGCGCCAGCCGAACCCGCAAGGCAGACCGATGGGCTGTGGGCGACGTCAGCGGGTGCTGCCCGGACGTCAGCTCCCGATTGATGCCGCGCTCCACCGCGTGCCGAGCCTTGAAGATTTCGGCAGCACCATCGGACAGACCGTGGTCGTCTCCGGGGCCCATCTCATCGTTGATGTTTGATTCGACGACCCAGGTGATGCCATCACTCACGAGTGTTCTTCCTAGGTCTGCTGGGGGCTCTTGATGACTGCGGCGGGCAGTTCGCCGGTGAGGATCAGCTCTTTCGGCAGGGTGAGTCCGAAGCGCTGTTCGAGTAGTTCAAGTGCGGGAGTGACTTCGGCGGCCCTCTCCATGTCGGCAACCAGGGCGGCATCGTCGCCGTCGACGTCGAAGAGGTAGGGGGCCTCGTCGGTGTCGATGTCGAAACACAGCTGCACGCTGCCTTCGTGGCTGTAGCGGAAATGCGGCTCCGGGACGTTCGGGTGCTCGGCGAAGTAGTACAGCTCGTACGTGTGGACGTCGCCGTGCCAGATGACCGGTGTCTCATGCCGGCCCAGCGCGAACTCCCACTGTCCGCACCCCACGGCAAAAGCTAGATCGCCCGCCGATCCGTACCGAACACCCGCCATGGGGTAGTGCCGGCCGGTTGTACGCAACAGCCCCCGTAGCTCTTCCTCGAACGCCTCCTGAGTACGCGGGCCCACCAGGCGCGGCTGTGTGTCGGGAACGAGGCGTTGTACGAGGTCTTCGGCGGTGAGGTTGCGGGCGAGGATCACGCAATATCCGCCAGGCAGCAGCTCGTCTTCTTCGGCGACCCAGGTTATGCCATCGGACATCGTGGTGTCTCCTGTCGGGAAGGGTCAGGGGCGGCGCCACGGTAGCCCGTGGACACCGCCCCTGTACGTCGGTCAGATCACTGCGGGGAGCACTTCACAGTCGTCGCGCTGGCGTCGCGCCCCGCGATTCGGGGGCGTAGTACCAGTACTCGTCCTTGTCGAGCAGCCGGTTCGGCTGACTGAAGCTGCCGGGGAACGGTTGCATGGACTGCGTGTTCATCCAGTTCGACATGGCCGAGCGCCCGCAGCCCTCCTTCCACGTCGGCGCGGCCTGGCGCGTCTCGTCGTAGAAGTGCCACACGTTCGTCCGGGTGCGCTGGGAGTAGGTCTGCAGGCACTCGGTCACTTACTGTGCGTCAGCTGTGTGAACACATGCGAACCGCCCCCCTGCTGGAGCGGGGGCGCCTATTGATGCAGCGAGCCATTCAGCGAAGTGCCGCAAGGACGCGGCCCCGAAGGGTCTCGTCGTCCAGTCCCAAAGGAGACCGCCGCGCAGGCGGTGGACCTCCTCTTCCTGAAGGGGACCTTCGGGTCCCACCGGAGGCGGAAGGGGAACCGGAAGTCCAGATCTCCACGCGCCGTGCACCAAGATCATTTGGTGACGGTCGAATACGCGAACTCACCAGTAAGTAGGCCCGAGATCCCCCGGTGCTCGACGCCGGACGCGATGGCCTTCACCGTCCGGGCCCGGGTGACGGACGTTCGTCGATCGAACTCACGGGAATCGCTTCGCGATCGCCGCCGTGATCGCACCCGGTGTGTGCTCCTGAATGAAGTGCCGGGCGCGTGGCAGCTCGACCAGGTCCAGATCGGTGAAGGCGGCACGCATCCGCGGGATAGAGGTGTTCGGACGGAACACCATGTCCTGCATTCCCCACACCAACAGGGTCGGCTTGTCGCCGAGATGGGCGGGCACGTCTCGTGCAAGCTGGTCCAGCAGCGGGCGCGCGGCACGAATTTCCTTGGGCATCATAGCGAGTCCGCGCCGGGCTTCCGCGGTGGGCTGCACCGCGCGGTAGTGGTCGGCCTCGGCGGCGGTGAGCTTGCCCCCAAGCTCTGCGAGCAGGACGCGCTCAACGAGGAAGTTGTGTTCGAGTATCCGCCGCTGCATCGGACGGCTACCCATGATCACGCTGAAAGCCCGATTCGCCATCGCTTCGATCGGCCAGAACACGGTGTTACCCAGCACGATCCCCCTCACCCGATCCGCGCGCGCGGTGACCGCGCCCAGCCCGATGGGTCCGCCCCAATCGTGTCCCATCAGTACGAAGTCGTCGAGCTGCAGGTGATCGATCAGCTCGCCGAGGACCGCGGTGTGTTCGGCGATGGTGTAGCCGAAACCCGCAGGGCGTTCGGACAATCCGAAACCCAGGTAGTCGACGGCGACACACCGGTACCTGTCGCGCAGGTCCTTCACGATGTGGCGGTAGAGGAAACTCCACGCCGGAGCGCCGTGACAGAACAGGATAGTTGGTCCGGCCCCCTCGTCGATGTAGTGAACCCTACCTAAGGACAATGCCGTTGTTTTAGGCCTCGGACGTGGGTTCCTGGGTAGTGGTCCCGGGGGGTGGTTCGGGTGTCTGCGTGCGTGTCTGAGTTATCGGGCCT
>NZ_JBWKFL010000036.1:0-87102 GCF_056434305.1 Streptomyces sp. NPDC044061
GGCATGACCGAGCAGTTGGCTGCGGCTGATGTGGCGCGTATGCGGCGTTCGGGTGTGCTGCCGCTGGCTGGTGCCGAGGCTCTGGCACTGTTCGATGCGGCGGGTGAGCCGGCGATGGTGCCGGTGAAGCTGGACCTGGCGGCGTTGCGGGCCTCCGGTGAAGTACCGCCGCTGCTGCGCGGCCTCGTCCGCACCCCGGCCCGCCGTACGGCGGCCACCGCGCACGCCGGTGGCGGGATCGTCGCGGCACTTGCCGCGGCCGCGCCCGCCGACCGGCCGGAGCTGGTGCTCGAGCTGATTCGCGGGCACGCCGCCGCCGTCCTCGGACACGGCGACGCGGCGGAGCTCTCACCGGACCGGCGGTTCCAGGACCTCGGGTTCGACTCGCTGATCGCTGTGGAGTTCCGCAACAGGATCGGTGCGGAGATCGGGCAACGGCTGCCCGCGGCACTGCTGTTCGACTACCCGACCCCGGCTGACCTGGTCGACCACCTGCTGCCCAGGCTCGTCGCCGACGAACCGACCGGGCCGGCCGCGCTGCTGGCGGATCTGGATCGGCTGGAGCGCGCGCTGGACGAGACCACGGTGGACGACGAGCGCCTGCATCGGCAGATCGCCGGCCGGCTGGAAGTGCTCCGCAGCAGGTGGGCGGCAAGTCCCCAGGAAGAGGACGGCTTCGATGTCGAGTCGGCCACCGACGACGACATGTTCCGCATGCTCGATGACGAGCTGGGCCTGAACTGAGGACCAAGGAGCGTGTCGTGGCAGCGGGTGCCTGTCCGGGCATTCGTGGGCGGTGAGGGCCGGGCGTGATCGCCCGGTCCTCACCGCCGAACGCTCGGAAGCGACGGCCTCGCACCCGTACCCGGCTCCTACGAGCAGGTGCCTACTCGCGGCGGCAACCGGTGGTGATGGACACACGGGGGCCGCTGCCGCACGTCACGTGCGGCAGCGGCCCCGGAACGACTACCTGATGGCGGCCCCCTCTGAGACGGCGGACAGCATGGCCGCCAACTCGGCGTTCACCTCGGCCTGGTGCTCGGCCAGGTAGAAGTGGCCGCCCGGGAACGTGCGGAGGCGAAAGGCGGCGGTGGAGTGTTCGCGCCATCGGTCGGCTTCCGCGACGGTCGTCTTCGGGTCGTCATCCCCCACCAGCACGGTGATCGGGCAGTCGACCGTGCTGCCCGGCACGGCCTGGTAGGTCTCGATGACCCGGTAGTCGCCGCGCACCGCAGGCAAGGCCATCCTCACGATCTCCTCGTCGCCCAGTAGGTCCGCCTGGGTGCCGTTGAGCTTCCGCAACTCGTCGAGCAGGCCCTCGTCGTCCCGCAGGTGCACGCGCTCGTTGCGGTGCGTGGCCGGCGCGCGCCGGCCGGATGCCACGATCGCTCGGGGCGCGGCGGGCGTGTCAGCGAGTGCGAGGGCTGTCTCGAACGCGAGCACCGCACCCATGCTGTGTCCGAAGTAGACAGTCGGCAGGGGCCTTTCCTGCTCGAGTGTCGGCCCGATGCGAGCGACGTACTCCGCGACGCTGCGCACCAATGGCTCATGTCTGCGGTCCTGGCGGCCGGGGTACTGGAGGACCACGACGTCGGCGGCGGCTGCGTGGGTCATCGCGACGGGGTGGTAGAAGCTCGCGGAGCCGCCCGCATGCGGAAAGCAGACGAGCCGTACGTGGGCACTGGCGTTGGGTCGGAAGCGGCGCAGCCAGCGCTCTGCGTCGGTGCCTGGCATGGGCATGAGGTCTCCTTGGGGCAGTCGTCAGAGGCGAGTAAGTCTCATTCCTGACTGAAGAATCCCCAGTCCCGAGAAATGATCGTGCCAATTCCCGGTGATGCACTAGGGCGCCCCGATTTCCGTTGACACTGCGGACTTGCGGCTGTGAATGTCACTACCAAGGGCTGCTCCCGCGAAAGCTCACCCGGCGTAGCGGTCATTTTTCCCGTCGCGGCAGAAGGGAATTTCGTGTCCAAGCGTGCTCTCATCACTGGGGTCACCGGCCAGGACGGCTCGTACCTCGCAGAACACCTGCTGGCACAGGGCTACCAGGTATGGGGTCTGATACGGGGCCAGGCCAACCCGCGAAAGTCACGGGTCAGCCGCCTCGCATCCGATCTGTCCTTCGTACACGGTGACCTCATGGACCAGGCCAGCCTGGTCTCGGCGCTGGACCACGTCCAGCCCGACGAGGTGTACAACCTCGGAGCCATCTCGTTCGTGCCGATGTCCTGGCAACAGCCGGAACTGGTGACCGAAGTCAACGGCGCCGGTGTGCTCCGCATGCTGGAGGCCATTCGCATGGTCAGTGGGCTGAACACGTCCAGATCGACCCGGTCCGGTCGGATCCGGTTCTACCAGGCGTCGTCCTCGGAAATGTTCGGGAAGGTCGCGGAGACTCCGCAGCGGGAATCGACCCGGTTCCATCCCCGTAGCCCGTACGGGGTGGCAAAGGCCTATGGCCACTTCATCACGCGTAACTACCGTGAGTCGTTCGACATGTACGGCGTCTCCGGCATCCTGTTCAACCACGAGTCCCCGCGCCGCGGTGCCGAGTTCGTGACCAGGAAGATCTCGCTGGCCGTCGCTCGGATCAGGCTGGGACTGCAGGACGAGCTGGCGCTGGGCAACCTGGACGCGGTGCGTGACTGGGGCTTCGCCGGCGACTATGTCAAGGCGATGCACCTGATGCTCCAGCAGGACGAGCCGGGGGACTACGTGATCGGGACCGGCGTCATGCACTCGGTCCGCGACGCGGTGCAGATCGCCTTCGACGCTGTGGGCCTCAACTGGGAGGACCACGTAGTGATCGACCCATCGCTGGTCCGCCCGGCTGAAGTGGAGACGCTGTGCGCCGACTCCGGCATGGCCCGAGCCGCGCTGGACTGGGCGCCCACGGTGAAGTTCGAGGAACTGATGCAGATGATGGTCGAGTCGGACCTGGAGCAGGCATCGCGGACCCGCGACTATGGCGAGCTGCTGGCAGCCGCCGACAGCTGGTGACACCATGACCGACACGCCGACCGGCCCCCACCCTTCCGACACCCCCCCGAACTCCCGGACAACGCCGCCGACCTGCTCATCTGCCGGCATCCCCGAGTGATCGACTGACTGGGAGCAACATCAGTAGCCGTCAACTGCCCAGCCCAAGCGGCGGTTGCCCACCCTACGGTTCCCGGATCGTCCACAAGTCTTGACCATTACTCCTATGAGGTGTGCAGCGCGGCGTACAGCGTGCGGGTGGAAACGGACGGCGCTGCCGCGCACCTCGGCCGAGCGCAGCTTGGCGGCGTGGGCCTCGCCCTCGTCGCGCAGCACATCCGCCTCCGGTGATCACCAACGCCGGTGACAGGTCACGCAGTTGGTCGACGGTGGTCCATGGCGGCGATGCGGTGGGCTGAGTGCGCTCGGCCTCGTCGGTCGTGTACTGGTCCCAGAACCACTGCATGCCGTCCCGGTGCAGGAAGTAGCCCTCGGCGAACTGACGGTAGGAACCGGTGTCGGAGTTCGCGTCGGTGACCGGGTGGAACAGCACCTGCTGTGCCGGCGCGGGTCCGCCGCGTTCCTCGGCCATCAGGGTGAGCGCAGCGGTCATGGTGCCCGCCCACCGAGTCCTCGGCCACGGCCGGGCGGGAGCCGTCCAGACCGTGGGACGCGTCCTCGTCGGAGAAGGCACTGACCGCCGCTGACGATGAGCGCGCCGGAACTCGTCACGATGTGCTGCTTGCGCAATGGTGAGGCTGGGCGGTTGAACGTCACGCGCGTGCGCATACGATTGGCGTGCCGTCGGAAAAGTCGGCAACGGGTCAGTGTGAGCCCTCAAACACTCGGCGACAGCTGACCAGACATGCGAAACGATGTAGCCTCCGAAGGCCGCCCTTGACCTGCAGAAGCAGGCAGGGAGCAGACGAATCGGGAGTTTCTTCGTGCTTCGTACCATGTTCAAGTCCAAGATCCACCGCGCCACCGTCACCCAGGCAGACCTGCACTACGTGGGTTCGGTGACCATCGACGCCGACCTGCTCGACGCCGCCGATCTGCTGCCCGGCGAGCTCGTGCACATCGTGGACATCACCAACGGCGCCCGTCTGGAGACGTACGTCATCGAGGGTGAGCGTGGGTCGGGGGTCGTCGGGATCAACGGGGCGGCCGCCCATCTCGTGCACCCCGGGGATCTTGTGATCATCATCAGCTACGCTCAGGTCACCGACGCCGAGGCGCGGGCGCTCCTGCCCCGGGTCGTGCACGTCGACGCCGACAACCGGATCGTGGAGCTCGGCGCCGACCCGTCCGCGCCGGTGCCCGGCTCGGACCAGGAGCGCAGCCCGCAGGCCGTTCAGGCCTGAGGGGCGGACGACGAGCGGGAGCGTGCGTACCCATGAGCGACATCGAGATCCGTGACGACCGGGCGGCGGGTCGCCTGGAGGCCGTCGGCGACGGCGAAGTCGTCGGCCGCATCGAGTACTTCGTGCTGGAGTCGCCCGCGCGCGCCCTGGTCCCGGTGCACACCGTCGTGGAGCCGGCCCACGAGGGCAAGGGCATCGCCGGCTCCCTGGCCCGCGAGCTGTACGCCGTCGCCGAGCGCGAGGACGTCCCGGTGGCTCCGCTGTGCCCGTACGTCGTCAAGTGGGCCGAACGCCACCCCGAGGTGGCCCCGCCGGCCGACCCGGACCTGCTGGCGGCCGCGAAGGACTGGCTGCGGGCCCACCCCGGGCGGTTCTGAGCGGTGACGTGAGTGAGGCGAGTGGCGCGCGGGGGCGGTTTTCGGCCGACCCCACACGTCCGCCCGGGTCCGTTCCGTGCCGCCCTCGGGTGAGTGGCGAAGCGGCTCTCGGGTAGGCGGGGGAGTAGTCCAGAGGTGACGTCCAGCGACTGCCCGGAGGACACCGATGACGAACCCGTACCCCGACCCCGTCCCACCGGGACCGCCCCCGGGCCCGGGGCCGACCCCGCCCGAGCCTTATCCCACCCCGGTCCCGACGCCCGAGCCGGGCCCGGAGCCCACGCCACCCCCGCCGGGACCCGATCCCACACCGCCGCCGGCACCCCCGGCGCCGGGCCCCCCGGAACCCTCACCGTCCCCGATCCCGCCGGGCCCGGAACCCACCCCGAACCCGGAACCCGGCCCGCCGCTCACCTGAGAACACGGAAGGGGCAGTGTCCGAAGGGGGCGCGGGGCTGTGCCGAAGTGCGGCTCCGCCGCTTGCGCGACCGGCAACGACCAACCGCGGCCGCGACACGACAGCCCCCGCCCCACCGGGCGTACAGAGGCGACCCCTACGCCGAGACCTCCGCCCGGTCCCCACCCCACAGCGTGTGGAACGACCCGTCCCGGTCCACCCGGCGGTACGTGTGCGCCCCGAAGAAGTCCCGCTGCCCCTGAGTCAGGGCCGCCGGCAGGCGCTCCGCACGCAGGGCGTCGTAGTACGCGAGCGCCGCCGCGAAGCCGGGCGTCGGCACCCCCTGCCGGGTCGCCGCGACCAGCACCTCGCGCCAGTCGTCCTGCGCATCGGCGATCTCCTGGGCGAACGTCTCGTCCGACAGCAGGCTCGGCAGGTCGGCCCGGGCGTCGTACGCGGCGCGGATACGGTCGAGGAAGGCCGCCCGGATGATGCAGCCCCCGCGCCAGATGGCGGAGACGGCGCCGAGGTCGATGTCCCAGCCGTACTCCGCGCTGCCCGCGGCGATCTCGTGGAAGCCCTGCGTGTACGACACGATCTTGGACGCGTACAGCGCCTGCTCCACCCGGTCCGCGAACGCGCCGGCCTCCGCCTCGCCGAGCGGGGCCGGCTGCGGTCCGGCCAGGCCCCGCGAGGCCTCCCGCAGCGCCGCGTGGCCGGAGAGGGAGCGGGCGAAGACCGCCTCCGCGATGCCGGAGACCGGGACGCCGAGGTCGAGCGCGATCTGCACCGTCCAGCGGCCCGTGCCCTTCTGCTCGGCCTGGTCGACGACCACGTCCACGAACGGCCTGCCGGTCGCCGCGTCCACGTGGGACAGGACCTCGGCGGTGATCTCGATCAGGTAGGAGTCGAGCCGGCCCGTGTTCCAGGTGCGGAAGATGTCCGCGATCTGCGCGGGGGAGTACCCGGCGACATCGCGCAGCAGCTGGTACGCCTCGCCGATCAGCTGCATGTCGGCGTACTCGATGCCGTTGTGGACCATCTTCACGAAGTGCCCGGCACCGTCGGGACCGCAGTGGGTGACACAGGGCGCACCGTCCCCCGCCTTCGCGGAGATCTTCTCCAGCATCGGGCCGAGGGATTCGTACGACTCCTTCGAGCCGCCCGGCATGATGCTCGGTCCGTGCAGCGCACCCTCCTCGCCGCCGGAGATGCCCGTGCCGACGAAGTGGATGCCCCGCTCACGCAGCTCCCGCTCGCGGCGCCGGGTGTCCGCGAAGTGCGCGTTGCCCCCGTCGATGATCATGTCGCCGGGCTCCAGCAGCGGCGCGAACTCCTGGATCACCGCGTCCGTCGGGTCACCGGCCTTGACCATGATGACCAGCCGGCGGGGGCGCTCCAGGGCCGCCACGAACTCCTTGGCGGTCTCGGCCAGGATGAAGTCCCCCTCGTGCCCGAACTCCTCCACCAGCGCCTGCGCCCGCGACACCGTACGGTTGTGCACGGCGACCGTGTAGCCGTTGCGGGCGAAGTTGCGGGCGAGGTTGCGGCCCATGACCGCGAGACCCGTGACGCCGATCTGCGCTGAAGTGCTCATACCGCCTGCTCCCTAGCTGCCTCGTGACGACGGCTCCGTCAGTACGGACCCTCGCCCATCCTGACGTGCCGCTTCGGCGAGCGCACATCCGACCCGCCACGCTTGTTTACGCATGGAAGAGGCCCGTCGCCTCAGCGTGACCGCCGCTCGCGGCCGATCACGGCAAGGAAGGCCCGTTCCCGGCCACTTGCGCGGGTCGAGAGGCTGATTTCCCGTCTTGTCATGGCCTGTTCGCGGCGCTTACTTTTGCCGCTCCTGACGCATGCCGAGGGGAAATCGGACATGGCCGTACGCGGCCGGCATCGCCGGTACCAGCCGAACAGGATCAACCGCGCCTCACTCACCGTCACGGCGGGCGGCGCCGGCCTCGCGATCCCGCTGGTCGCCGCCGGCACCGCCGACGCGGCGGACGCCTCCACCTGGAACAAGGTCGCCGCCTGCGAGTCCAGCGGCGACTGGAGCATCAACACCGGCAACGGCTACTACGGCGGACTGCAGTTCACCCGGTCCACCTGGGAGGCGTACGGCGGCACCCGGTACGCGCCGCGCGCCGACCTCGCCACGAGGGACGAGCAGATCACCGTGGGCGAGAAGGTCCTCGACGGGCAGGGGCCCGGCGCCTGGCCGGTGTGCTCGCTGCGGGCCGGGCTGACCCGGGGCGGCCCCGGCCCCGACGTGCACACGGACAGCGCTGCCGCACGCCCGGTGAAGACCGGCTCCGTAGCGGACGTACAGCCGCAGACGACCCCCCAGTCCCGTGCGGGCAGGGCCGAGATGTACACGGTGGTGCACGGCGACACGCTCTCCGGCATCGCGGGCGAACACCACGTCCGGGGCGGCTGGCGGGGGCTGTACGCGGGCAACCGCGCCACCATCGGTTCCGATCCCGACCTGATCCTGCCGGGGCAGCGGCTCAGCCTGCGCGCCACCACCACGCCGGCGCCCGACACGCACACCGACACCAAGCCCAAGTCCCCGAAGAGAAGAGCCCCTTCGGAGAAGAAGACCCCCGAGCACCACACGTCCACGGGCGGCCACTCGCTCGTCGCCCCGGTGCACGCCGCCATCGGCACCGGCTACCGCGTGGCCGGGTCGCACTGGTCGAAGGGCTACCACACCGGGGTCGACTTCCTGGTGCCGACCGGCACCTCCGTCCACGCGGCGGCCGCCGGGCAGGTGGTCGCCGCGGGCTGGGGCGGTTCCTACGGCTACCAGGTGGTCATCCGGCACCCGAACGGGCGCTACACCCAGTACGCCCACCTGTCCGCCATCTCCGTGCGGGTCGGGCAGAGCGTGTCCGCGGACCGGCGCATCGGCCGGTCCGGGGCCACCGGAAACGTCACGGGCCCGCATCTGCACTTCGAGGTGCGCACGGGCCCCGGCTTCGGTACGGACGTCGACCCGATCGCCTATCTCCGGGCCGGCGGCGTCAGGATCTGACCCGCGCGCGGTGCCGTTCCGGGACGGGCAGCGGCACGTAGAAGCTCGCGGACAGCGGGGTGTACGAGGCCGGGAGGGCGCCGGCGGCGGGCGCCGCGTCCTCCCGGGGCACCGGTCCGCCCAGCAGCTCGACGACCTCCTCCTCGGCCTTCGTCGCCGTCCGCTGCGTGGGCAGGGCCGCGAGCACCTCGTCGGACCCGGACCCGGCCGTCGGAGCCGGGGCGGGCTCGAGCCGCTCCGTCGTCAGCAGGATCAGGCCGCCCGCGGCCACCACGCCGCAGCCGAGGGCGAGCACGGTGCCCGTGGTGCCGTAGCGGAACGTCTCACCGAACATCATGATGCCGACCGCGGCGGCCAGTACCGGGTTGACCACGGTCAGCGTGGCCAGCGGCGCGGCGAGGCCGCCGCCCCGGTAGGAGGCCTGGGAGAGCAGGACGCCGGCGGTCGCGAACACGCCGATCACCGTGAGGGAGAGCAGCTCGCCGGCGGCGAGCCCGCTGTCCCAGTCGACCGCGACGGTCTTGGTGAACACCGACGACATGCCGAAGGCGATGCCGGAGGCGGTGGCGAGCAGCACGCTGCGCACGGCCGGGTGCCGGTGCACGGCCCGGCCCGCGATCATCAGCGCCACGACCGCCCCGCCGGTGACCAGCGCGACGGCCGCCCGCTGGGCCGCGTCGAGGGAGTGCGCGTCGGAGGTGCCGACCAGGGACAGCAGGCCCGCGAGGCCCACCGTGGCCATCACGGCGCCCCGCCAGGCGGTCGCGCCGGCCCTGCGGCCGACGAACAACGCCGCCATGGGCAGGGCGAAGACGATGGTCAGCGCGCCGAGCGGCTGAACGAGACTGAGCGGGCCGCAGGCCAGCGCCACGACGTGCAGCACCCCGCCGAGCCCGTTCAGGCCCAGCGCCAGCCACCAGCCGATCCGGCGCATCGGCAGGTACGACCCGTCGGGGCAGGACACCGCGACCTGCTCCTGCACGATCGCCCCGCCCGCGTACGCGACGGCGGAGACGAACGACAGCAGCACGGACAACGCGAGGGCGCTCATCTGCAGTTCCTCCGCGTGAGGCGGGACCACGGGGTCCGGCGCGGCGTACGGTCGGCTTCCATGGTCAACACTCTGCCCGCCCGGGCTCTTCCCGTCGTCGTCCCTGAGCACACAATGGGTCCTACTACCGATGGAGTACACCAGCCGCCCGATCATCCCCAAGGGGGGTGCCCGCAGGGCGGAGACCCCGGTTCCCGGGCGGCGATCCGGCCTGGTACCAGTACTCCTCGTGGACCTCGACCCCGACCTCGCCGCCCTCCGCCCGCTCGGCGGCTTCTTCGTCCTGCGCACCGCCGGGGCGACGGGGGATCCGGCTGTCGCAGCCCTGCCGACCCTCGCCGAAACCTACGCAACGGTGGCATCCGATGCCCACCGCGACGCGCTGGCTTCTCGCGTCACCACGGTCGCCCACCGGCTGCGCACCTCCGAGCTGCGCGTTTCCGCCTCCATCGCCCATCAGGGCCTTGCCGCCCGGCTGTGGTCCACGGCCCTGGCGTGTGCCGCTCTGTACGGCCGCCTGCCCGACCTCGGGGCCGGGCTGCTGCGCTGGGACCCCGCCGCCCCCGCCCCCGACGACCTCTGGCTGACCGAGGTGCGACCGCTCCCGGGGGACGCGGCCACGCTCGCCGACACCGTCCTGCACGGCCACCTCGAACCCCTAGGGGAAGCCCTGAGGGCCCGTTACGGCGTGGCGGCCGGCCTGCTGTGGGGCAACGCCGGCTCGGCGCTCGCCGGCGCGGCCCGCGAACTGGACCGCTGGGCACGCGCCGACGGCCGTACCGACGTGGCGGACCGGGCCCGCGCCCGCACCGACGAACTGCTCGCCCACCCGCTGCTGCGCACCACCGGCACCCGCACCGGCACGGCCTTCCGCCGCCGCAGCTGCTGCCTGTACTACCGCGTCCCCGGCGGCGGGGTCTGCGGCGACTGCTGCTTCACCCGCCCGCCGCGGTCTTCCCCGGGCGCCGCATCTGGGTGACCATGAAGGGAACCTGCCGACGAGACCAGGGGGTTGTCGGGTGCGTGTGGGACTGCTGACCCGGGAGTACCCGCCGGACGTGTATGGCGGTGCGGGCGTCCATGTGGAATTCCTCGCCCGGGAGTTGAGCTCGCTGGTGGACCTCGAGGTGCACTGCTGGGGCGAGGGCCGCGGCGTCGGCGTCGTACGCCACCGCCCCTGGTCGGCCCTCGACGGCTCCAACGACGCCCTGCGCACCTTCTCCGTCGACCTCTCCATCGCGGCCGCCCTCGAAGGCCGCGAACTCGTCCACTCCCACACCTGGTACGCCAATCTCGCCGGCCACCTCGCCAAGCTCCTGTACGGCGTCCCGCACGTGGTCACCGCCCACTCGCTGGAGCCCCTGCGTCCCTGGAAGGCCGAACAACTGGGCGGCGGGTACGCGCTGTCGAGCTGGACGGAGCGCGCCGCCATCGAGGCCGCGGACGCGGTGATCGCCGTGTCGGGGGCGATGCGCGAGGACATCCTCGCCTGCTACCCGGCCCTGGACCCGGCACGGGTGCACGTCGTGCACAACGGCATCGACACGGCCCTGTACCGCCCCGACCACGGCACCGACGCCCTGGTCCGCCACGGCATCGACCCCGGCCGCCCGTACGTGCTGTTCGTCGGCCGGATCACCCGCCAGAAGGGCGTACCCCATCTGCTGCGCGCGGTACGGGACATCGACCCCGCCGCACAGGTGGTGCTGTGCGCCGGCGCCCCCGACACCCCCGAGATCGACCGCGAGTTCCGCGAGCTGTACGAGGAGCTGAGCCGGGGCCGCGAGGGCGTGTTCTGGATCCCGCAGATGCTGCCGCGCGCCGATGTGATCCAACTCCTCACGCGCGCGGCCCTGTTCGCCTGTCCCTCGGTGTACGAACCCCTCGGCATCGTCAATCTGGAGGCGATGGCCTGTGGCACTCCGGTCGTCGCCTCCCGCGTCGGCGGGATCCCCGAGGTCGTGGACGACGGCCGTACCGGCCTCCTGGTCGACGTGGACGAGGACTTCGAGGCGAACCTCGCCCGGGCGCTGGACACGGTGCTCGGCGACCCGGAAGCGGCCCGGCGGATGGGGGAGGCCGGACGGGAGCGCGCGGTGGGCGAGTTCGGCTGGGACGCGGTGGCCCGGCGCACGGCCGGGCTGTACGAGGAGATCCTCAAGCAGGCTTAGGCCCGTCCGGGCGGGGCAGCCATGGTTCAACCAGGGTGAGGGGAGCGACCATGCGTCGTGGAGGGCCTTCGGTGCTCGGGATCGTACTGGCGGGCGGGGAGGGCAAGCGCCTGATGCCGCTCACCGCGGACCGTGCCAAACCCGCGGTCACCTTCGGCGGGACCTACCGGCTCGTCGACTTCGTCCTGTCCAACCTCGTCAACGCGGACGTCCTGCGCATCTGCGTGCTGACCCAGTACAAGTCGCACTCGCTGGACCGGCACATCACCACCACCTGGCGGATGTCCAGTCTGCTCGGCAACTACGTCACCCCGGTACCGGCCCAGCAGCGTCTCGGCCCGCGCTGGTACCTGGGCAGCGCGGACGCGATCCTGCAGTCCCTGAACCTGGTCTACGACGAACAGCCCGAGTACGTGGCCGTGTTCGGCGCCGACCACGTCTACCGCATGGACCCGCGGCAGATGCTCCAGCAGCACATCGAGGGCGGTGCCGGGGTGACGGTGGCCGGCATCCGCGTGCCGCGCTCGGAGTCCTCCTCCTTCGGGGTGATCACGCCGGGCTCGGACGGCCGCGGTGTCGAGCGCTTCCTGGAGAAGCCCGCCGACCCGCCCGGCCTCCCGGACGACCCCGAATGCGTGTTCGCCTCCATGGGCAACTACGTCTTCACCACCAAGGCGCTCATCGAGGCGCTCCAACGCGACGCCGAGGACGGGCAGTCCGTGCACGACATGGGCGGCTCGATCCTGCCCCAGCTCACCGCACGCGGCGAGGCCCAGCTCTACGACTTCACCGCCAACCACGTGCCCGGCGAGACCAGCCGCGACCAGGGCTACTGGCGGGACGTCGGTACCCTGGACGCCTACTACGAGGCGCACATGGACCTGATCGCCGAGCGCCCCGCCTTCAACCTCTACAACCGCCAGTGGCCCATCTACACCCACTCCAACCAGCTCTCCCCGGCCCGCTTCAACGCGGGCGGCATCGCGAGCGAGTCCATCATCAGCGCGGGCTGCCTGATCCGTGGTCAGGTCACCCGCTCCGTGCTCTCGCCCGGTGTCCGGGTCGACCCCGGCGCGGTCGTGCAGGGTTCGGTGCTGCACGACAACGTGCACATCGGCCGGGGCGCGGTCGTCCGGGGCGCCGTGCTGGACAAGAACGTCGAGGTGCCGCCCGGCGCGACGATCGGCGTCAACCCGGAACGGGACGCCGAGCTGTACACCGTCTCCAAGGGCGGGGTGATCGCCCTGGGGAAGGGGCAGCGGGTCCCCTGACGGACGCACCGTCAGACGGCCTCCGACCGCGACGCGTTTGGCATCACCCTCCGGGAATGCCCGGGTTCGCCTCGTTCGCCCGCCACGATGCAGGCAACGATGTCGAACCTTCGGAGGTCATCCGACATGAGAGGGACCCGGCGCACGCGGCTGTGCCTGGCCTGGGTGATGGCGGCGTCCGCGCTGATCGCCACCCCCGCCGCACGGGCCGCCGAGCGTACCGACGGCCACCTCACCGATCTGGTGAACCCCTTCATCGGGAGCCAGAACGAGGGCAACACCTTCCCCGGCGCGACCGTGCCCTTCGGCATGGTGCAGCTCTCCCCGGACACCGGGCACAGCACCGGCTACGACTACACGCAGAAGCGCGTCCGCGGCTTCTCGCTGGTCCATCTCTCGGGCGTCGGGTGCCGGCTCGGCGGCGACCTGCCCGTGCTGCCCACCACGGGCGAGGTCACGCAGACGGACTACGCCAAGTACGCCGCCGGCTTCTCGCACGCCGACGAGGAGGCGAGCCCCGGCTACTACCGCGTCGGCCTCGACTCCGGCATCCGTGCCGAGCTGACCGCGACGAAACGCACCGGGGTGCAGCGCTTCACCTTCCCGGCCACCGACAAGGCCAACGTCCTGCTGAACGCGGGCCAGGCACTGCACAAGCCGGTCAGCAGCGCCGTCGAGATCCTCGACGAGCACACCGTGCGCACCAGGATCACCGGCCACGGCTTCTGCCGCGACACGGGCCCCTACACGGTCTACACGGTCACCCGCTTCAGCCGGCCGTTCACCGCCTACGGCACCTGGGACGGCTCGACGGTCACCCCGGGCGCCCGCACCGGAGGCGGCGGCGCCTACGTCCGCTTCGACGCGACGAGGGACCGTACCGTCGAGGCGACCACCGCCCTGTCGTACGTCGACGCGCGCGGTGCGGCCGTCAACCTGCGGGCCGAGCACGGCCGGTCCTTCGACGCGGTGCGGCGCCGGGCCCGCGAGGACTGGGAGCGGCGGCTCGCGGCCGTGCGCGTCCGGGGCGGCGAACCGGCCCTCCGCCGCACCTTCTACTCGTCGTTGTACCGCTCGTTCCTCGCGCCCAACATCGGCAGCGACGCCGACGGCCGCTACACCGGCTGGGACCGCCGCGTCCATCGCGCGGAGCGTTTCACGTACTACCAGAACTGGTCGCTGTGGGACACCTACCGCACCCAGGCCCAGCTTCTCGCCCTGCTCGCGCCGCGTGAGGCGCGCGACATGGCCCTGTCGGTGGTGAAGGTGGACGAGGACGGCGGCTGGCTGCCCAAGTGGGGCTACGGGCCCATCGAGACGAACGTCATGAGCGGCGACCCGGTCACCCCCTTCCTGACCACCGCCTACCGGATGGGCCTGCTCAAGGGGTTCGAGGAGCGGGCCTACCGGGCGCTGCGCAAGAACGCCGACGGGGTGCCGCCCGCCGACTACCCGGGCATCGGCCGGGAGGCCAACGCCGAGTACCTCGCGCATGGCTTCGCCCCGTACATCAAGGACCGCCCCCTGGCCAAGATGGGGGACTCCGACTATCACCACGGCGCCTCCGTCACCCTGGAGTACGCCCTCGCCGACGCCGTCCTCGCCCAGATGGCCCGCGGCCTCGGCCATGCCGACGACGCCGCCCGCTATGCCGCCCGGGCCCAGAACTACCGGACGATCTTCGACCCCTCGACCGGCTTCTTCCGGGCCCGGGACGCCTCCGGTGCCTTCACCGGCACGTCCGATCCGGCGCGGGCCCCGGGATTCCACGAGGGCAGTGCCTGGCAGTACCAGTGGCTGGTCCCGCAGGACCTGCGCGGCATGATCGGCCTGATCGGCGGTGAGCGCGCGGCCAACGACCGGCTGGACTCCTTCTTCGCCTACGACCGGCTGCTGGCCGACCCCGAGCGGACCGCCCGCGAGGTGTGGGTGCACGGGAACGCCTACAACTACTACAACGCCGACAAGTACAACCCGATGAACGAACCCGACCTGATCGCCCCGTACACGTACCTGGCCACCGGACAGCCGTGGAAGACCACGGACGTGGTCCACGCGGCGCTGACCCTCTTCACCGACGGTCCCACCGGCATGACCGGCAACGACGACCTCGGCACCATGTCCGCCTGGAACGTGCTGTCGTCGATCGGGCTCTTCCCGATCCAACCGGGCTACGACACCTGGGGCCTGTCCACCCCGGTCTTCGAGCGCGTCGACCTCTCCCTCGACCGCCGCTTCTGGCCGGGCCGCCGGCTCACGGTCACCGCCCCCGGCACCTCGGCCGCCGACCGCTACGTCCAGGCGGTCCGCACCGACGGAACACCGCACGAGCCGACCTATCTGACGACGGCCGCGCTGCGCTCGCTGCGCACGCTCGCGTTCACGGTCGGCTCGCGCCCGTCCGAGTGGGGTACGTCACCCCAGGCCGCACCACCGGTGCTGAAGTGACCTCAGAAGTCCCCTCAGTCCCGCCCTTCTCGGTGGTGCGGGACTTAATCTGCTGTTAACTGAGCGTAGCCTGATCGTACTTGACCGTAATCGGCTGCCGGAGATTGACTGCAGATCCACCCTTCGTCGACGCGAGGCAACCCCTTGACTTCCGACCTGCTCGCTCCCCTCGATCTGGCCTTCTGGAACATGGAGTCCGAACGACACCCGATGCACCTGGGCGCGCTCGGTGTCTTCGCCACGCACTCGCCCACCGCGGGCGCCCACGCCGCCGACCTGCTCGCCGCGCGTGCCGCCGCCGTGCCCGGTCTGCGCATGCGCATCCGGGACAGCTGGCAGCCGCTCTCCTTCGGCGGCGCCACCCGCGAGACCGCCCCGGACTTCGACCCGCTCGACCACGTACGGCTGCACGCCCCGACCGCCGACTTCCACGCCGTCGCGGGCCGCCTGATGGAGCGTCCGCTGGAGCGCGGCCGGCCGCCCTGGGAGGCGCACGTGCTGCCCGGCGAGAACGGTGTCTCCTTCGCCGTGCTGTTCAAGTTCCACCACGCCCTCGCCGACGGGCTGCGCGCGCTCAAGCTCGCCGCGGGCGTCCTGGACCCGGTCGACCTGCCCGAGCGCGGCCCGCGCGCCATCGAGCCGCCGCGCAGCCTGCTGTCCGACGTGCGCCGGCTGCCCGGGCTCGTTCCCGAGCTGGTCAAGGGCGCGCTGTCGGACGTGGGCCGGGCCCTCGACATCGGCGCCTCCCTGGCCCGGTCCACCTTCGGCATGCGCCCCTCGTCCGCGCTGACCTCCGCGCCCAGCGGCACCCGCCGTACGGCCGGGGTCGTCGTCGACATCGACGACGTGCACCGGGTGCGCAAGAGCGCCGGCGGCACCGTCAACGACGTCCTGATCGCCGTCGTCGCCGGCGCCCTGCGCCGCTGGCTGGACGAACGCGGCGACGGCAGTGAGGGTGTCGCGCCCCGTGCCCTCATCCCCGTCTCCCGGCGCCGGCCGCGCACCGCCCACCCACAGGGCAACCGGCTCTCGGGGTACCTGATACGGCTTCCGGTCGACGACCCCGATCCGCTCGGCCGTCTCGACACCGTGCGCACCGCGATGGTCCGCAACAAGGACGCGGGGCCCAACCGGGGCGCCGGTGCCGTCGCCCTGCTCGCCGACCATGTGCCGGCCCTCGGCCACCGGCTCGGCGGCCCGCTGGTCGGCCAGGCCGCCCGGCTCTGGTTCGACATCCTGGTCACCAGCGTGCCGCTGCCCGGCCTCGGCCTCCGGCTCGGCGGTCACGAGCTGAGCGAGGTGTATCCGCTGGCCCCGCTCGCGCCGGGGCAGGCGCTCGCGATCGCGATCTCCACGTATCGCGGGCGTGTGCACTACGGGCTGGTCGCCGACGCGAAGGCCGTGCCGGACCTCGACGTGTTCGCCCGGGCGGTGTCGGAGGAGATGGAGACGCTGCTGTCCGTCTGCGACGTCTGAAAGCCGGTCCCGGCCTCCGGCCGGGCCCGTGCTTCCGGGCCTGCGGCAGCCACGGTGGGGTCGGCCGTAGGGGGTGTGCCTCCAGACGCTGCTGTCCGTCTGCGACGCCTGGTCTGCGACGCCGTCTGCGGCGCCTGAACGCCGGTCCCGGCCTGCCGGGCCCGTGCTTCCCACCCGCACCACCCGTGCGGCTCTCGTCGCCGGCTGCGGGTGGCCCCCATGGGGCGGACTCGCCGTCGGCGGCCGACCGGTGCGTGGTGGGTGGGAGGTCGCCGGCCGCGCGGTCGGTGGGTGCGTGGTGGGGCGGGGGAGTCGTCGGCCGCGGTCGGCGGGTGCCGGGGTCCGCGGGGGCGGGGTCGTGTCTGGGTGGGTGTGGGGGCGGTGCTGATTCGGTGGGTTTGGCCGTAGGGGGTGCCACTCCGTAAAATTCGCCGTTCGAAAGCGGGCGCGAGTCGGAGCGCTGCGCGGGTGATCAGGGAAACGGCAGCGCGATGACGGTGACAGAGGACGGCGCGGCGTCCATGGAAGCGGTGTCCGCGGATTCCGCGGCCATGGACGAGATGGTCTACGGGCCCGGTATCGACCCGGAGCGCCTGGCCGTCTGCCTGAGCGTGCTCGAGGAGCTGGACCGGCTCGAGGTCGACCACCCGGACGCGATCAAGGTGCGCCGGGCGACCTCGCACATCTACCGCACGGTCAAGCAGCGCCGCCGCCAGGAACGCCGGGCCGCCAAGACCGCGCACGACCGCGCGGTCACCGAGGCCACCGCGACCGGCTCCGCCGAGCGCATCGACGACGAGACCGAGGGCATCCTGCCCTCCTCCAAGGTCGAGTCGGGCCGGATCGCGGGCATACTCCAGCGCCCGCGTTCCTGTTACACCTGCAAGACGCGGTTCGTGGAAGTCGACTACTTCTACCACCAGCTCTGTCCGGACTGTGCCGACCTGAACCGCACCAAGCGGGACGCCGGCGCCGACCTCACCGGCAAGCGGGCCCTGCTCACCGGCGGCCGCGCCAAGATCGGCATGTACATCGCCCTGCGCCTGCTGCGCGACGGCGCCCACACCACCGTCACCACGCGGTTCCCCAAGGACGCCATCCGCCGCTTCAAGGCGATGGACGACTCGGCGGACTGGATGCACCGTCTTGAGGTCGTCGGCATCGACCTGCGTGACCCGGGCCAGGCCGTCGCACTGGCCGACCAGGTCGCCGAGGCGGGCCCGCTGGACATCCTGATCAACAACGCCACCCAGACCGTACGCCGCCTGCCCTCCGCCTATGCCG
Source organism: Streptomyces sp. NPDC044061 (assembly GCF_056434305.1). NCBI lineage: Bacteria > Bacillati > Actinomycetota > Actinomycetes > Kitasatosporales > Streptomycetaceae > Streptomyces > Streptomyces sp. NPDC044061. Next base: position 17,856 of record NZ_JBWKFL010000036.1, read on the forward strand.
CCCTGGTCGAGGGCGAGAGCGCGCCGCTGCCCGCCGGGGAGCTCCCCGCCCACCACGTCCTCGGCGCCTTCAACTCCGGTGCGGTCGGTGAGCTCGGCGGGGCGGCCGCGCTGCCCGTCGGCACCAGTGGCCTGGACGCGCAGAGGGTCGCCGACCTCGCGCTGGTCGCGGGCAACGCCAGCGTCGCCCGGCACCTCGACGGCACCGCCATCGACGCGGGCGGTCTGCTCCCCGACGTCGTCGAGACCAACACCTGGGTGCAGACGATCGAGCAGATCTCCCCGGTGGAGCTCCTCGAGACGCAGCTGTGCAACTACACGGCGCCGTTCATCCTGATCAGCAAGCTCCGTCCGGCCATGGCCGAAGCCGCCAGGAAGGCGACGAGCGGGCGGGCGTACGTCGTGAACGTCTCGGCCATGGAAGGCGTCTTCGGACGCGGCTACAAGGGCGCGGGCCACCCGAACACCAATGCCGCCAAGGCCGCGATGAACATGGTGACGCGTACCAGTGCCGAGGAGATGTTCCAGACCGACGGCATCCTCATGACCTCGGTCGACACCGGCTGGATCACCGACGAGCGTCCCCACTACGACAAGCTGCGCATGGCAGATGCCGGCTTCCACGCCCCGCTCGACCTGGTCGACGGAGCGGCCCGTGTCTACGACCCGATCGTGCGTGGCGAGGCGGGCGACGACCTGTACGGCGTCTTCCTGAAGGACTACGCGCCGGGCAGGTGGTGAGCCCACGGGGGAAAACCGGTGGCCCGCCGGGCCGCCGGTGACCTACCGTTCCGCTCGTGCCGAAGTGTCCGGTGCGCAGGTGACGCGTTCTTCGTGGTTGAACTCCACCCAACAGGCCCGCAGGGGCCTGCCAGGCCCTTCGGGGGCCGCCCGCGTCACCGCCTAGACCTCGGGCACCCGGCGCAACCGCTCGTGCACGGCGTAGGCACCGGCCCCGGAGGCGGCCCGCACCCGCGTCCCGCCGTCCACCAGCAGATCGGCGCCGGTCACCCACTCCGCCGCGTCCGAGGCGAGCCACACCACGGCCCGTGCCACGTCCTCCGGCTCGCCGATCCGCCCGAGCGGCAGCCCCGCGGCCACCTCCGCCTCGCCCGGCTCCCACACGAACCGCGCCATCTCGGTACGGACGAGTCCGGGGGAGACGGAGTTGACCCGCACCCGGGGCGCGAGTTCGCCCGCGAGCTGCCGGGTGAGATGCAGCAGCGCCGCCTTCGTGGTGCCGTACGCGCCCACCTGGGGTCCCACGTGCACGGCACCCTCCGTGCACACGTTGACGACGGACCCGCCGTGCTCGCGCATCCAGCCCCGCCAGGCGCACTGCACCAGCCGCAGCGGGGCCTCGACGTTGACCGCGAACGCCTCCCGCCAGGCCTGGGCACCGGCCTCCATGAGCGGTCCGTACGGCCGGTTGGTCGCCGCGTTGTTGACCAGGACGTCCAGCCGCCCGAACTCGCGCAGCACCAGATCCGTCAGCTCCTCGGCATGCCCCGGATCGGCCACGCTCCCGGCCAGCCCGATCCCGCCCAGCTCGGCGGCCGTGCGCCGCACCTCGCCCGCGTCCCGCGCGGTCACGCACACCAGCGCCCCGGCCGCGGCGAGCGCCCCGGCGACGGCACGCCCGATGCCGCGCGTCCCACCGGTGACGACGGCGGCCCTGCCCCCGAGTCCGTACGACGGCGTCATCGGCGTACCGTCTCATGACGGACCGTCGGACGACAGGGGTGTGCACCCGCCGCGGTCCTCAGTCGACGGCGCCCAGGCGCGAGTTGCGGGTCGCGACCAGTTCGAGGACGGTGCGCCAGTCCTCCAGCACCCCGGCGTCGAAGCCCGTGGCGCGCCCTTCCTCGGTGGCCTGGTGAAGTCGGTGAAGATCGTCGTCGGCGGGGTGGCAGTCCCCGCTCACCAGCCGGAAGACCCGCTCGCCGAGCAGCGGGCGCACCGCCTCGGCCGCGCTGCGGGCCCGTCCCGCCTCGTCACCCGGGCACAGCACCGGCCCGATGCCCCGGACCAGCCCCGCCACCTGGAGCTCCTTGTCCGCGGGGCGGCTGCGGCGCAGCAGCGCGGCGGTCCGCAGCGCGTGCTGGTGCCGGCCGGCGTACAGCAGATCCATCAGCTCCTCGACGCTGCGCAGCTCCATGCGTCAGTCCTTCCGCGAGACAGCCGTTGCCGCACGACACCAGATCATGCCCAGCTTGCGGCCCGGCCAACGGGAACTGAACTGCGCCGCGCCCGTACGGAGGCACTCCGGGTAAATCGAAGATGTGTTCGGCCATGTAGGCCGAGTGGGTGATTCGTCCCGCGTGCAGGTGATGCGCTTTATTGCAAATAGCCTCATATTGAGGGGCATTGGGGGGTCAAATGACTTCCGATAGTTACACCTTGTTTGCACTCCCTATCGAGCGGACGTCCGCTCATTTGGTTAATCTGGAGGGGACGGACAGCAGTACGGGGTCCCACCCACACCCACCGTCCGTCCCGGGGCGAGCCGAACGGCCTGCTCTGACACGAGGTACCGGCGCCACCGCGTCCGAACTGGCCTTCCATCCAGACCCGAGCGGGCGACGAGTGCCGGAGCGCAGGCTGTCCGGTAGGCCCCGAGGGTGAGCCCGACACATAAGGAGTGCGCGGTGACACCGGAGAAGACGAATCGCGAACAGCGCCCCAAGGAACGCACGGAGCGCGGGGGCCGCCGGCCCGGAGAACTCGGCAGCCTCGACGTGTGGGCCCGGTCCGCCCCGATCCGCCTCGCGGGTTACGAGGACGACCTCGCCGAACCCCACATCCTGCCCAGCGTCGACTGACGCCGGCGCCGGACCCGTCGCGATCGCCGCACGCATGGGCGTGAAAGACTCACGCCCATGCCGATCAGGGAAGCCGTGGCCGAGGACTGGCCGTGGATCTGGCCTTTCTGGCACCGCATCGTCGCCGCGGCCGAAACCTACGCCTGGGACCCCGACACCTCCGAGGAAGCGGCCCGCGCCCTGTGGATGGGCCCCGCCAAGCGCGTCTACGTGGCCGAGGACCCCACCGGGGCGGTGTGCGGGTCGGCCTACCTCACCGCGAACTACGGCGGCCCCGCCGCCGGCGTCGCCAACGCGGGCTTCATGGTCGACCCCGACCGCACCGGCCAGGGCATCGGCCGCGCCCTCGCAGAACACGTCCTGACCGAGGCCAGGGCCCACGGCTACCACGCGATGGTCTTCAACGCCGTGGTGGAGACGAACCCCGCGGTCGCCCTCTGGAAGTCCCTCGGCTTCACGATCCTCGGCACGGTCCCGAGAGCCTACGACCACCCCCGGCACGGCAGGGTCGGCCTGCACATCATGTACATGGCGCTCGACTAGGGAGAAGACGCTCGTGACGCCGGAGGAGTACAGCGCCGCCGCCATCGAGGTCGTCGAGTTCGACGAGCACGTACGCCGCACCCCGGGGATGTAGTTCCTGGTCCCCGGCGATCACCCCGACCTGGCCACCCGCGTACTGTGCCGTGTTCTGGCGCACGGTCTCCATCCGGCGGCGCGACTCGCCCCGGACCACACGCTGCGGATCACGGCGGAGATCCACTCGGACCTCGTCTTCACCGTGACGGACGATCTGCCCGACGCCCTGAACGGTGGCGCGGACCGGCCGCGGCTCGGGTATCACGGAGCGCTGCTGGGCCCCGAGCGCCGGCTCAGTGCCGCCGCGGCCGCCCTTGAGCGCGCGGACCTCGTCGAAGTGTGGCGGGGCGGGCACGGCCTGCGGCAGGAACTCGCCGGACTCCGCCCGATCGCGGAGCCCCGGCGCTTCGAGCCGCCCGTCGGGGCGGGGACCCGGGTCCGCTTCGCGCTCGACCCGGCGTACCTCGCACCCGGAACGACGAACACCACTGACCTCGCCCCTCCGGACCTGCACGGCCCCTACTGCGACCGCCCGGGACGGGCGTCGTCGTCCTCCGGGATCTGCGTGACGGGCGTGAGGTCCGCTACCGCTGATCCGCCAGGGGCGCCGTCCGCTGCCACGGGTGGCGGCTCTCCAGTTGCTCCGCGAGGGCCAGCAGGTGCTCCTCCGTGCCCGGGCGGCCCGCCAGTTGTACGGCGCAGGGGGCGCCGGAGGGCAGCATGCCGAAGGGGACCGACATCGCCGGCCAGCCCGTCAGGTTCCACGGCGGCGTGAAGGGTGAATAGGCCGTGTTCGCCAGGATGTTGCGCAGCCAGCCCCGCTCGTGCCAGGGGCCGGCCTCGGGGGAGCGGCGGGCGAGCGCCGGGGTGAGCAGGACGTCGTGCTCGGCGAAGAAGGGGGTCAGCCGGGCGCGGAGGCGTTCACGCCGGTCACCGGTGCGGACCGAGTGGACGAAGCGGCGGCCCACACCCGCGTGCACCCGGGTCCGCCGGACCAGCCGTGCCAGGTCGAGGCCCTCGGCGTCCACCGCCGTACCGGCCGTCCAGTGCTGGAGCGAGGTGACGCCCAGGGAGAGGGGGTAGGGCGGCTCGGCCCGCCGGACCCGGTGCCCCGCCGCGGCGAGGATCCCGGCCGCCTGCCGCACCGCGATCGTATACGGCTTGCTCACGCTCACACCGGCCAGCGGGCTGCGCAGGGCGACGGCGATACGGAGCGGGCTCTGCTCCTTCGGGGGCGTGAACCCGGTTTCCGCGAGCACCGCCAGCATCAGCCGCAGATCCTCGACCGTCGTCGCCAGCGGACCGTTCTCCGCCATGCCGAACCAGTCGCCGTTGCCGATCCCCGCCGGCACCACCCCGTGCCCCGGCTTCAGTGTGACCAGCCCGCAGTTGGCCGCCGGGATGCGCAGCGAGCCCATGCCGTCGTTGCCGAGCGCGAGCGGCACCAGGCCGGCCGCCACCGCCGCCGCGCTGCCCCCGGACGAACCGCCCGCCGTGCGCGAGGTGTCCCAGGGGTTCCGGGCGGTGCCGTGCACGCCCTCCGTGGTGCCGAAGACACACAGTTCGGGCACGTTCGTCAGACCCACGACCACCGCACCGGCCGCCCGTAGCCGGGCCACCGTCACATGGTCCTCGGCGGCCGGGGTGTCCGGGGTGGCGGCCGAGCCGTTGCGCTGCGACTCGCCGCGCACCGCCAGGTTGTCCTTCACCGCCACCGGCACCCCGGCGAGCGGGAGTTCGCCCAGATCGGCACGGGCGCCCACCTCGTCCGCCTCCGCGAGCGCCGCCTCGGCCCGGACCGCACGGAACGCCCCGACCCGGGGGTCGAGCCGCTCGATCCGTGCGAGGTGCTCCGCCACCACCTCCCGCGGCGTGACCTCCTTCTCGCGTACGGCGGCGGCGATCTCTGCGGCGGTCCGGCCGGCCCAGCTGGTCACAGGTGCTCCTCGGGAGGGGACGGTGTGGTGCGCGGGAGCGTACTCGTCGGTACGCAAGAGAACTGTGCACGGTCCCGCGCGCCGCGTCGAGGGGCCATGAGTGGTGCCGGTCGCGGAAGCGGCCGCCCGGTCATCCCGGCGTGCGTTCGACATACGCCCGGAGGTCGGCGGGCAGCAGGCCCGCGACGCGCGACCGTTCCTCCGGAGACGGTTCCTGGCCGAGCGCCAGCCGCAGCAGCTCCACGTGCGCGTCGGCGGGCTCATGAGCCGCGATCAGCGTCTCGGCCGCCTCGATCCGCACCGTGACGGGCGCGTCCCGGTCGGCGAGCACCGAACGCAGGACCTGCCTCGCCCGGTTGCGTGCCGAACGCCACTTCATGAGCCCGCCCGCCGCCATGACACGGTGGCGGGCGAGTGCTTGTCCGTCCTCCACGACCCGGCGGTAGGCGGCCTCCGCCTCGCACCCGACGTCCAGCCTCTCCCAGGCGGCAGCCACGCCGAGATGGGCCTCGGGGTCCGTCGTGCCGGGGCCGGAGAGCGACCGCAGGACGGCACGGCCCTCCTCGCCCAGGTCCTCGGCGAGCAGAGCGGCGGCCCGCGCGCGGACGTCGACCGGGCAGGCCGGGTCCGCGGCCAGGGCGCGGGCGACGGGAATGCGGTTGAGGGCGCCGCTCGCCGGGAGGTGCTCGCAGATGGCGACACGGAGTTGGGGCGGAGTGGTGTCCTCGGCGGCGAGGGTGCGGCAGGGCTTGTCGAGGTTCCCCCCGCCGACGGTCACCAACGCCGCGATCCGCTCGGCGACGGGAGCCTCGGTGTCCCGCACCCACGACAGAAGCTGGTCCCGCACCCGGTCCGAGTCGCCCTCCTCATGCACCAGAAGCCACAGATGGCCCAGCCGGGTGACCGCTTCCGGGTGTCGCCGCTCGACGGACTCGGCCCAGCGCGCCGCGGCCTCATGGGGATCGACGCCGGCCAGCGCGCCCACCGGGACGATCGCACCCTCCTCGCCCTGGGCGAACGCGAGGGTCTGCCACACCGTCGGGTTGTAGGAGGAGTAGGCGTACCCGCCCAGGGACAGGTGGAGGTTCAGGCTGTGCATGGGGTCCTGGCCGACCGCGGCCATGAGGCCCTTCCAGCGCGGATACGGAACCAGTCCGAACAGCGCGACGGCGGCCCGGGCCCGTGCCGACGGCTCGGCCGCGGGATCCTCCGCGATCCGGGTCAGTGCCCCCCGGAGGCGGGGAACGACGACGGCGACGTGCAGCAGGGAGTCGGCCGTGATGTCGAGGAGGGACTCGGTGGGCACCGTCTCGTCGTCGATCAACGCGTCCATGCGCCTGCGCAGTGTCACGTCCGGCGTGATGGCGTCGGCCAGGAGGAGGAGCCGCCACAGGTGCTCGTCGGGCAGGCCTGCCTCGTCGAGCACGCGGTGGAGGGTCTCGGCGGCGGATCGCAGGTCGACGTCGGCCAGGTGGTCGAGGGCCTTGACGCGGTCGAGCATGCCGACGCGCGGGTCCTCGGCGATGCGGCGGAGCAGAGCCGAGGCGGCCGCCCGCTCACCGGTCTTGAGCAGCCGGGCCGCCGCGTCGCGGCGCACTCGTCCCGGCACGGCGTCGTCCGCCGCGATCTCGCGGAGCAGGCCGGCGGTGACGGCCGGGTCGACGTCCTCCAGGGCCTCCACCGCTTCGAGCCGGTCCGCCGCTCCGACACCGATGTCCTCGGCCATGCGCAGCAGGGTCGTACGCAGCACCTCGGTGGCGCCCAGGCCGATGAGCGGGGACACGTGTCCGAGACGGTCGGCGACGGAGTTGCGCGGATCCTCGAAGGCGTCGGCCAGCATCTGCCGGGCCCTGACCGACTCCCCGAGTTCACGCAGGAGTTCGGACACCTGCGGCAGGTACCAGCGGTCCGCCGGGAGAGCGTCGAGGCAATCGGCCGCGACGGCCGGCCGGTCGAGCCGGATCAGTCGTCCGACGGCTCGCAGCCGCGTGTACTGGCTCAGCCGCTCGTCGCGTGCCACGCGCTCGACGAGGGTCACGTCGTGGAGCCCCTCCACCGCCACGGCGACCGCGTCCTCGGGCGACCGCGCGCTGTCGGCGACCTGCCCGCACAGCAGAGCCATCGTCGCCGCGTCCACGTGTCCTCCGTGTTCGCCGAGGTACTGGGTGGCCCGGTGCCGCAGATACAGCGGCACGGTGGGGTCCGCGCACAGTTCCTCGAGGAGTTCCGGCCGCGAGGGCACCAGCAGAACGCCGCTCAGATAGCGGATCGTGTGCGGGTCCTCGGCCTGCACGGCATGGCCGGCCAGGGCGTCGGTGAGCGCCGCGCACGTCTTGGTCGGCAGGTCGTCGGGGAGCAGCCGCAGCAGGTTCTCGACGCACGGCTCGGGGTGGTCCGCGGTGCGCAGGAGCAGGGCGAGCGCGTCGGTGCCCGCGGCCTCGTCCAGCGCGAGGAGCGCGACGGCGGCCTCCTGACGCGTCTCCGGCACATGGTCTGGATCCGCGGCCAGAGCCGTCAGACGACGGCAGGCGGCGTCGGGATCGCCCGCCCGCGCGAGGTACGAGGCCGCCACGACCCGCAGGTCGGCCGGCAGATCCCGGTCGTCGGCGAGTCGGGAGGCGAGGACCGCGGCCTGTTCGGCGCCGCGCCGTACGTAGTGCCTCAGCGCCACGGAGCGCGCCCAGTGCGGGACGGTGGGATCGCCGATGACGTCGACCAGTCCCGCGGGTTCGAGCACGGCGTACAACCGGTCCAGCACCGTGCCCACGTCGAGGTCGCCCACGGTGACGTCGCCGGCGTCGTACAGCTTGAGCACGGCGCGGGTGAACCGCACCGTCAGCTCCTCGTCCGTGACGAGCTCGTCGCTGAGGATCGTGGCGCACAGCAACAGGTCGCGCCAGCCGCCCCCGTCCACGACCGCGCGCAGGAACTCTCCCATCGGCATGCCCTGTTCGTGCCAGCGGGCGGCCATGAACAGCACCTGGTTGGGACGCTCCGCCGCGATCGCCTCCCGCACCGTCCGCAGGGCCTGCGGGTCCTTCGGACCGAACCGGTCGGCCAGGGCGTGGCCGGCCAGGTACTCCTGGACGGTGTGGTGGAGGAAGTAGAGGTCCTCGCCGCGCTGCCGCACCAGGCCGGTGAACGTGAGCGCGCGCAGCACGGTCTCCCGTGCCGGAGCACCGTGCGGGTCGTGATCGGCGAGCAGTTCGACGACCTGGTCGAGCAGCGAGCGGGTGTCCCCGCGCTGCCGCAGCTCCGCCACGGGATGCAGGACGTCGTACACCCGCTCCAGCAGGAGGGGCGTGATGCCGTGGACGGCCGGGTCGCTCCGGCCGAGCCGCTGGGCGCCCTTCTCCCGGAGGATGCCGATGAACCTCGCGTAGAGCCCTGCTGGGTTGCGCGGCAGGTCACGCACGGCGGCGACCGCGCAGATCATGGTCAGATACAGCGGATTGCGTGCCACCTCGGCGAGCCGTCCGCGGCGCAGGTCGCCGGCCAGCGCGCCCGCCCGCAGCGCCGCGTCCTCGATGTCGAGCGCCTCGAACCACGCCCTGGCGAGCTGCTCGACCTCGTCGTCGTCGAATTCGAGCAGGGCGTAACGCTCAAGCTCCTCCAGCCGGTTCATCTCCGCCGTCACCAGTGACCGGCTGGCCACTACGAAGCGCAGATACGGCTCGCGCGACCACCGCTGGATCAGCCGGATGACCCTGCCGCGGTCCCCGGGGTCCAGCACTTCGTCGAGCCCGTCGACGCACAGGAGCCAGTCGGTCGTCGGTACCGGCCCGTTCTCGAAGAGTTCCGGGGACGGCGAGCGGCGCAGACCCGGCAGATCCCGCGCCAGCGCGGCGGCCAGCGCCTCGGGCAGCGGGCGGTCCAGCAGCTGGTCGGCGGCGACCAGCACGGGGATGTACGAGGGTGCCCGGCCGGGGTCCCCGAGCCATGCGGAGGCCACGGTGCACACCAGACGGCGCAGCAGGCTCGACTTGCCGCTGCCGGCACCCCCGGTGAACAGCACATGGCGGTGCTCGGCGAGCACGCGCTCGGCGGCCGGCGCGTAACGGCCCGCCGGTCGGCGGCCATGGCCCTCGTCGGCCGGGTCATCGGCGTGCGAGGCCTCCTGACGGACGTAGACCGTGGACAGCGGGATGTCGCCGGAATCGGTGAGCAGCGCGGCGTAGGGATGCTCGTCGGCGGCTTCCCGCGCCGCCTCCAGATAGTCGCGCAACAGCGCGCCCGGATACCTGAACCCGCCCTCGCGCAGCTGTTCGTCCGTGAGCGTCCCCAGCCAGGCGACCGGCGCCTCCGGAACCGCGCAGCGGGCCAGGACCTCGGAGATCGGGACCAGATGTGCGCTGCCCGCCTTGTTGGAACGCGCCAGCATCCCGCACACCGCGCCCGTGCGCTCGTTCACCACCGGACTGCCGCTGAAGCCCTCGCCGACCGGTGTGCCGTAGCCGCGGGGCATCGGCATCGCGCCGTCGAAGGCGAGCCGCGAGTCGCCCTGGTATTCGAGGCCGGCCCACTGGCCCGCGCGGTAATCGCCCTTGGGATGGCCGTAGGCCCACATACGGTCGCCGAGCTCGACGTGAGGAGAGGTCAGGGCGCACGGTGCCGAGGACGCCTCCGCCGTGAAGCGCAGGAACGCGATGTCCAGGCCGTTCGCCTCCCGGTACCGCTCGTCGTCCGACACCGTGAGCGTCACGTCGGGGCCCGCGCCGATACGCCCACGCACGGCACCGGGCCCGGCCACGACATGTGCGCACGTCACCACCACGCCCGGGGCGATCACGAAGCCGGTTCCGCCGGAGCCCGCCTCCGGCAGATCCAGTGCGACGGTCGCCGCCTCCAGCAGCCCCTTCCAGCCGTGCACGCCTATGCCCCCGGGGCCTCCGGCGCCGTCCACTCCAGGGTCACCTTCCAGGTGGACCTGGACGACGCCCTGCCCACGACGGCCAGGAACTGACCGGTGTCGAAGGAGACGTCGCAGCCGAACTCGACCGTCGCCCTCGACGCCCCGGTCTGCTGGAGGCGGGTGCCCATGGCGCGGGCGACCGCCGTGAGGCCGTCGAGCACCGGTTCGAGACGGGGTCGGCGCCAGCCGATCTCCTGTTCCTCACCCAGGTCGGGGCCCGGCCGACGGGCGCCCGGGGCGACGGACAACAGGACCGTCTGGCCGTCGATCTCGACCGGGATCACCGTCTCGGTCTCCGCGCCCTCATCCACACCCATGTCCTTCCCCCGTGACGGACTTCAGACGGACGGCCCATCGTAACGAGCGGCGGCCGCCGTGCTGCCCCGGACCGTCAGACGCGGCGTCGGCACGCCCACCGCCCGGGCCGCCTCCCCGTCCAGCAGCGCCATCAGCTCGACGGCCGCCGTGCGGCCGAACTCGGCGCTGTCGCGGGACAGGGCCGACAGCCGTGGTGTGACCATGCGGCACAGTGCCGAGTCCTCCCAGGAGACGAGCGAGACGTCCTGCGGGACCCGGAAGCCCAGTTCGGCCGCGGCGGCGAGACCTGCCACGGCCATCACGTCGTTGTCGTAGATCAGCGCGGTCGGGGGAGCGGAGCCGCCGAGGACGCGGCGGGTCACGGCGTCGCCCTCCGTGTCGGAGTAGTCGGTGGTGACCGAGCGGACTCCGGTGAGGCCGCGGCGCTCCGCCTCCGCGCGCAGCGTGGCGACGCGGCGCCGGGTGTGGGCCAGATCGGGGAGCCCCGCGATGTGGACGATGCGGCGGTGGCCCAGAGACGTCAACTCGTCGACCACCGAGGCCATCGCGCCGGCGTCGTCCGCCCAGACCGTGGACAGGCCCGGGTGGCGTACGTCGGGTGCGCCGCCGATGACCACGGCGGGCAGGCCCAGCTCGTCCAGCAGGTCCGGCCGCGGGTCCTCGGCGCGTGGGTCGACCACCAGGACGCCGTCCACCCGGTGCTCGGCCCACCAGCGCCGGTAGACCGCGCACTCGTCGGCCACGTCCCGGGCCACCTGGAAGAGCAGACCCAGGTGGCGCCCGGCGAGCACTTCCTGGATGCCGGAGACGAGTTGCAGGAAGAAGGAGTCGACGCCCAGCGTGTCCGCGGGGCGGGCCAGCACGAAGCCGACCGTGGCCACGCCCTCGCCGGAGAGGGCGCGGGCCGCCGTGCTCGGGCGCCAGCCCAGCTGCTCGGCGACCCCGCGCACCCGGGCGCGTGTGGTCTCGGAGACTCCGGGCCGGCCGTTGAGGGCGAAGGAGACCGCGCTTTCGGAGACCCCGGCGCGGCGCGCGATGTCCTTCATCGTCGGCCGGCGCGCGGGTGATCGCTTCTCCGGCAACCCCGGCCCCCTTCCGTACGGTCCAGTCCAGGCCAACTACTAATGCGCTTGAGCGCACTTAACCTAAAGCGCATTAGTGATCGACGGCAATAGGCGGCAAGCGCCGCTCTGAACAGGGGTTTTGAGTCACTAATGACTTTAGCTGGGTCGAATCCATTGACGCGTCCCTGAACCGGTGGGCACAGTCTGGCCCGGCACCTTCGGCCACATCCCACTGCAAAGGAGCCCAGCCGCCGTGCGCATCTCCCGCAGAACCTTCGCCGCCGCTGCCATCGCCCTCGTCCTGCCGCTGAGCGCCTGCGGCTCGGGCGGGGACGACGGCGGCTCGACCGACGCCTCCGGCAAGGTCGAGGGCGACATCACCTTCCAGACCTGGAACCTCCGCGCCAACTTCAAGGACTACTTCGAGGGCCTGATCGCGGACTTCGAGAAGAAGCACCCCGGCACCCGTGTGAAGTGGATCGACCAGCCCGCCGAGGGCTACCCCGACAAGATCAGCGCCGACGCGGCCGGCGGCACCCTGCCCGACGTCGTCAACGTCTCCCCGGACCTGGTCGCGCCGCTCGCGAAGGCGGGCCTCGCCCTCGACCTCGACAAGGCCGCCGCCAAGTACAAGTCCGAGTACCTGGGCGGGGCCTGGGCCGGCCACCAGGTACCGGGAATGAGCGGCACGTACGCCTTCCCGTGGTACCTGAACACCGGGCCGCTCTTCTACAACAGGTCCCTGTTCGAGAAGGCCGGACTCGACGCCGGAAAGCCGCCCAGGACGTACGACGAACTCTTCGCCGACGCGCTGCAGATGGCGAAGAAGACCGACGGCAAGGTGGCCACGCTCGCCAACGTGCCCACCATCGAGGACTTCGGGCGGTACGGCGTACCGCTGATGGACAAGGAGGGGACCGGGTTCGCCTTCAACGACGCCAAGGGGATACAACTCCTCACCAAGTACAAGCAGTTGTACGACGCCAAGGCGCTCGATCCGCAGGCGCTGACCGCCACCCCGGAGTCCTCCGGGAAGAAGTTCCTCACCGAGGCCGTCGCCATGAACCCCGGCAGCGCCCTCGACCTCGGCAACTTCAAGAAGCAGGCGCCCAACCTGTACAAGAACATCGGGATCACCGACCAGATCACCAGCACCGGGCACGTCAACATGTACGTGATGGGCGTGATGGTCAACTCCCGCACCAAGCACACCCCTGCCGCGGTCGCCTTCGCGCACTTCGTCACCGACGCCCGCAACCAGATGTCCTTCGCCAAGAAGGTCGCCATCTTCCCGAGCACCGCCGGCTCCCTCGACGACCCGTACTTCACCAAGGAGGACGGCACCGACGAGACGCGCGTGCGCATCGCCGCCGCCAAGTCCCTGAAGAGCGCCGTCAACTACACGCCGGTGCTGTTCAGCGAGCAGATGAAGACCGCGCTGCGCAACGAGGTCGCCAAGGCCCTGCAGGGCAAGGAGAGCCCCAAGACGGCTCTCGACAACGCTGTCAGGGCCTGCGACCAGCTCCTGAAGCAGCAGGGCTGACCCCGCATGGCCACTCCCACCGCCCCGACCCGGGTGCGGCGGCAACTGCCCACCAGCCCCTGGCTGTTCGCCGCACCCGGACTGCTGATCACCGGCGCCTTCGTGCTCTACCCGTTCGTGTCGACCGTGGTGAACTCCTTCACCGACCGCCGCACCCTGATCCCGGGCCGTTTCGTCGGACTCGCCAACTTCCGCGAGCTGCTCCACGACGACATGTTCTGGACCGGTCTGCGCAACAGCACGCTGTACATCGTCGGAGTCGTCCCGGCCCTGGTGATCCTGCCGCTGCTGCTCGCGCTGCTGGTGCAGAAGAACATCCCCGGCATCACCTTCTTCCGGTCCGCCTTCTACACCCCGGTCGTCGCCTCCATCGTGGTCGTCGGACTGATCTGGGTGTGGCTGCTGGACGAACGCGGACTGGTCAACTCGCTGCTGGAGACCGTGGGGATCGGGCGGGTCGGCTTCCTCAGCGACCAGTGGCTGATCCTGCTGAGCGCCATGGCCGTGACGGTGTGGAAGGGCCTCGGCTACTACATGATCATCTACCTGGCGGCGCTGGCGAACGTACCGCGCGAGCTGCACGAGGCCGCCGCCGTGGACGGCGCCGGCCCCGTCCGCCGGTTCCTCACGGTCACCGTGCCCGCCGTGCGCTCCACCATGGTGCTGGTCGCCGCACTCTCCTCGGTCGCCGCCTTCAAGGTGTTCTCCGAGGTGTACCTGATGGCGGGCCCGAGCGGCGGCCCGGCCGGCGAGGACACCACCCTCGTCATGCTCGTGCAGCGCACCGGCACCGGACTGACCGGCCGCGTCGGCTACGCCTCCGCCCTCTCCGTCGTCGTGTTCGCCGTCACCGTCGCACTGATGCTGCTCGTGCTGCGCGCCGACCGGAGGGAGGAGTCATGAGCGTCCTGGAGAAGACACGGACCGTGCGTCCGGCCGCCCCGGCCGCCGCCCGGGAGCCCCGGGTCACCGACGAACACGGCCGCCGCGTCCGCCCGGTCGAGCTGATCCTGCGCTACGTGCTGCTGCTCGCCGTCCTCGCCCTCACCGTCGGCCCGTTCCTGTGGCAGCTCTCCACATCCCTCAAGGGACCCACCGAGGACATCTTCAGCTCGCCGCCGAAGTTCCTGCCCGGCCGTCCCACCCTGCACAACTACGAGCGGGTCGCCCACACCATCCCCGTCTGGGACTACGCCCTGAACTCACTGAAGGTCGCGAGCGCCAGTGTCGTGACCAACTGCGCCGGCTCGGCGCTCGCCGGGTACGCCCTCGCCCGGCTGCGCTACCGCGGCCGCCGGGTGGCCACCCTCGTCTTCGTGCTGGCGATGCTCGTGCCCGTGGAGGGCATCATCATCGCCCAGTTCACGACCATGCGGGAACTCGGCCTGAACAACACCCTCATCGGGGTCGTCCTGCCCGGCTCGATCGGCGCGATGAACGTGCTGCTCATGCGCAACGCCTTCCGCAACCTGCCGTACGAGATCGAGGAGGCCGCCTACGTCGACGGCGCCAGCGCCTGGCAACGGTTCCTGCGCGTCGCGCTGCCGTCGGTGAAGGGCACCCTCGCCGTCGTCGCGATCTTCGCCTTCATGGGCGCCTGGGACGACTTCCTGTGGCCGCTCATCGTGCTCAGCGATCCCGACAGGTTCACCCTCACCATCGGCCTCAACTACCTGCACGGCACCTTCGCCAACGACGAACGCCTCGTCGCCGCCGGCACCGTCATCGCCGTGGCCCCGCTCATCGCCCTGTTCGCCTGCCTGCAGCGGTACTTCTTCCGCGGGGTCGGCGAGGGCGCCGTCAAGGGCTGACCCCGAACTTCCCGCAAGGAGCAAGGACACCGCATGCCCCCTGCCGTGCGCTTCGGCGTCAACTACACCCCCAGCGAAGGGTGGTTCCACCACTGGCTCGACTTCGACCCGGACTCCGTACGCGCCGACCTCGACGCCATCGCCGCCCTCGGCCTGGACCACATCCGCGTCTTCCCGCTGTGGCCCTACTTCCAGCCCAACCGCACCCTGATCCGGCCGCGCGCCGTCGAGCAGCTCGTCGCCCTCGCCGACGCGGCCGCCGAACGAGGTCTGGACGTCAACGTGGACGGACTGCAGGGCCACTTGAGCAGCTTCGACTTCCTGCCCGCCTGGACCCGCACCTGGCACCGCCGCAACCTCTTCACCGACCCGGACGTCGTCGACGGCCAGGCCGCCTATCTGCGCACCCTCGCCGCCGCCCTCGCCGACCGGCCCAACTTCATCGGCATGACCATCGGCAACGAGGTCAACCAGTTCGCCGCGGGACCCCACCCCGACCCCGACCGGATCACGGCCGAGGAGGCCGAGCAGTGGCTCGTCCGGCTGCTCGCCGCCTGCGCCGAGGGCGCCCCGGACGGGCTGCATCTGCACGCCTCGTACGACGCCGCCTGGTACCAGGACGACCAGCCCTTCACCCCCGGCCACTCGGCCCGCCTCGGCGCCGCCACCGCCGTGCACTCCTGGGTGTTCAACGGCACCGCCCAGCGCCACGGCCGTACCTCCGTACCGGCCGAACACCACGCCGCCTACCTGGTCGAGCTGAGCAAGGCCTGGGCCGAGGAGCCGCACCGGCCGGTGTGGCTCCAGGAGGTCGGCGCACCCGCGCCCATGGTCCCCGCCGAACACGCGGCCGCCTTCGCCCGGGCCACCGTCGACAACGTCCTGGACTGTCCCGACCTTTGGGGCATCACCTGGTGGTGCTCGTACGACGTCTCCCGCACACTCGCCGACTTCCCCGAACTCGAGTACGGCCTCGGGCTGTTCACCAACGACCGGCGGCCCAAGGACATCGCACGCGTGCTGGCCGACGCGGCCCGTGGCCCGCACGAGGTGCCAGCCCCACGCGGTACGGCCCTCGTCGTCCCGTCCGAGCCGGCCCGCCGCTCCCGCTGCGCCCCCGGCGGCCCCGTCTTCGACGCCTTCTTCCGGCTGGTCGCCGACGGAGCCCGCCCCACCACCGTCCTGGACACCCGCGCCGACGACAAGGACCACCTCACCGCGCGCGGCATCACCGAAGTCGTCACTCCCGACCAGGTTCTCCCAACCCCACAAGGAGGCACTTGCTCGTGAACCCCACCAGACGCGCCGTCCTCGTCGCCGGCGCAGCCGCGGCCCTGCTGCCCGCGCCCGCCCTCGCGGCCTCCCGTCCCAGGGCCGCCGCCACCCCGCCGTACGCCTCCTACTGGTACCCGGACTCCCTGCCCTCCGGCAGCCCGGGTGCCGGCATCACCTGGCGCAGCCTGAAGGCCTGGCGCGCCGCCGACGACCCCGACCTCGCCTTCAACGCCGCGTCCGTACCGCTCGCCGCACGCTTCGCCCCGACCCCGGCGAACGCCACCGCCCGCTCGGGGCAGGCCCGCGTCCAGGCCCTGGTCTCCTTCGGCCCCACCTCCGGCAACCCCTCCCAGGGGTCGGCCACCGCCGACTACTACGCCCTCACCCACTGGGCCTACCTGGACGAACTGGTGTTCTGGGGCGGTTCGTCGGGCGAGGGCCTGATCCTCGCGCCGAACGCGCCGGTCGTGGACGCGGCCCACCGGCACGGCGTGCCCGTCCTCGGCAACATCTTCCTGCCGCCCACCGCCTACGGCGGACAGCTCCAGTGGACCCGGGACCTCGTGCAGAAGGACTCCTCGGGGCACTTCCCGCTGGCCGCGCAACTCGTCGCGGTGGCGGCCGCGTACGGCTTCGACGGCTGGTTCCTCAACGCCGAGACGAGCGGCGGGAACACCGCGCTCGGCACCGCCATGCTCGGCTTCGTGAAGGAGCTGAAGGCGCTCGCGGCGGCCAAGGGGCAGCGGGTGACCTGGTACGACGCGATGACCGTGAACGGCACGGTCAGCTGGCAGGGCGCGCTGAACAGCCAGAACGAGGCCTTCTTCCAGGCCGCCGACGACATGTTCGTCGACTTCCGGTGGAGCGCCGGCACCCTCGCCTCCTCGGGGACCAGGGCCGGACAACTGGGGCGCAGCCGCTACGAGTTGTGGGCGGGCGTCGACGTCGAGTCGAACGGGTCAGGCACCTCGGTGAACTGGGACGCGATCCTGCCGACGGGGAAGGCGCACGTCACCTCGATCGGCTTCTACCGGCCCGAGTGGACCCGCAACCACCTGCCCGCCGACCAGCGCACCCCGGACGACTTCCATGCGGCCGACGACCGGTTCTGGACCGGGCGGTCGCTCGATCCGGCACGGCCGGACGCCAGTGACCCGTGGCGGGCCCCCGCGGTGTCGGTGGCGGACCGGTCCACGGTGTCCTCGGTGCCGTTCGCGAGCGTGTTCAACACCGGGCACGGGCTGCGGTGGTACGAGGCGGGGGCCGTCACCTCGGACGCGCCCTGGAACCACCTCGGCCTGCAGGACCGGCTGCCGTCGCGGCGCTGGGTCGTGCGGACGACGGGGCGGCGGCCCGCCGTCTCCTTCGACTTCGAGGACGCCTGGCGGGGCGGCAGCAGCGTGCTGGTCGACGGTGAGCCGGATCAACCAGTGGTCGTGGATCTCTACGCGACCCGGCTGCCGATCACTGCTGACACGGTTGTCGAGCTGACCCACCGGACGGACGTGGGCACGGTGAACGTCGAACTCGCCGTCGCCACCGCCGAACCGAGCGGCGCCGGTGCGACACCGCCGTACACCTGGCTGCCTGTGAACCCGGTCGACACCGGGCCGGGCCGCCGCCGGGCCGTGAACTCGGTCAACTCCTGGCAGACGTCGACCGTACGGCTCACCGGGCTGTCCGGCACGATCCACGCTCTCGCCGTCCGCCTCACCGCGCCCGACGGGGGCCCCGTGCGCTGGCGGCTGGGCGGCCTCGCCGTCCACGACACCTCCCCGGCCCCCGCCGCACCCTCGGGGCTGCGGATCACCGCCGCCTCCGGCGGCGACCTGCGCTTCGCCTGGAATGCCGCACCCGGACCCGTCCGCCACTACGAGCTCCACCGGCTCCTGCCCGACGGCACCCGCCGCTTCCTCGGCGGCACCTGCCAGCGTGCCTGGTTCGCCGCCGGACTCCGGCCCGCGACGGGAGAGACGGCCGCACGGTTCGAACTGCGCGCCGTGGGGGAGCTCTACAACGCCTCGACTCCCGTGACCGTCACTCACACCTGGTAGTCACCCGGAACCCAGCAGGGAGCACCCCGCATGCATGACGACCGCAACCTGGTCGAAGCCCGCCTCCGGCGCGTCCTCGACGAACGCATCCGTCCCGCCGTGTACCCCGAGTCCGTGCCGCTGCGGGTCGCCGTCTGGCACGCGCCGGGCGAGCCCGTGCCGGTCGCGGAGGGACTGGCGGCCGAGCCCGCGCCGATCGAGGTGGGCGCCCGGTGGGGTGCTCCGTGGGGAACCAGCTGGTTCCGGGTGACCGGGACCGTACCCGGGGCCTGGGCGGGCCGGACCGTGGAGGCCCTGCTCGACCTGGGCTTCGACGAGAACATGCCCGGCTTCCAGTGCGAGGGTCTGGTCTACCGGCCCGACGGCACACCGGTGAAGGGCCTCAACCCCCGCAACCAGTGGGTGCGCGTCGGCGCGCCCGTCGCGGGCGGGGAGGAGGTGCGCCTGCACATCGAGGCCGCTTCCAACCCGGTCATCCTCGACTACCACCCCTTCCGGCCCACCATGCTCGGCGACAAGGACACCGCCGGGCACGAGCCCCAGTACACGCTCACCCGCATGGACCTCGCCGTCTTCGACGAGACCGTGTGGCAGCTGGTGCTGGACCTGGAGGTGCTGGGCGAGCTGATGGCCGAGCTGCCCGTGGACTCCGCGCGCCGCCACGACATCCTGCGCGCGGTCGACCGGGCCCTGGACGCCGTGGACCTCCAGGACGTGAACGGCACGGCCGACCGGGCCAGGGAGCGGCTCACCGGCGTGCTGTCGGCCCCCGCCGTGCCCTCGGCCCACCGCCTCAGCGCCGTCGGGCACGCGCACATCGACTCGGCGTGGCTGTGGCCGCTGCGTGAGACCGTGCGCAAGGTGGCCCGTACGACGTCCAACATGACCGCGCTCGTCGAGGACGAGCCGGACTTCGTCTTCGCCATGTCCCAGGCGCAGCAGTGGGCATGGGTGAAGGAGCACCGGCCGGAGGTGTGGGCCCGGGTGAAGAAGGCCGTGGCGGACGGGCGGTTCGTGCCGGCCGGCGGGATGTGGGTGGAGTCGGACACCAACATGCCGGGCTCGGAGGCGATGGCCCGTCAGTTCGTGCACGGCAAGCGGTTCTTCCTCGACGAGTTCGGCATCGAGAACGAGGAGGCCTGGCTGCCCGACACCTTCGGCTTCGCCGCCGGACTGCCGCAGATCATCAAGGCGGCCGGCTCCAAGTGGCTGCTGACCCAGAAGATCTCCTGGTCGCAGACCAACAAGTTCCCCCACCACACCTTCCAGTGGGAGGGCATCGACGGCACCCGGATCTTCACCCACTTCCCGCCCGTCGACACCTACAACTGCTCGATGAAGGGCGGCGAGATCGCCCACGCGGCACGGAACTTCAAGGACAAGGGCAGGGCCCGGCACTCGCTGGCGCCCACCGGCTGGGGCGACGGAGGTGGTGGCACGACCCGCGAGATGGTCGCCAAGGCGGCCCGCCTGCGCGACCTCGAAGGTTCCGCGACCGTCGTCTGGGAGACACCCCGGGCGTTCTTCGAGAAGGCCGAGGCCGAATACCCCGAACCCCCCGTGTGGGTCGGCGAGCTGTACCTCGAACTGCACCGCGCCACCCTCACCAGCCAGGCCAGGACCAAGCAGGGCAACCGGCGCAGCGAACACCTGCTGCGCGAGGCCGAACTGTGGGCGGCCACCGCCGCCGTGCGCACCGGATTCCACTACCCCTACGAGGAGCTGGACCGGATCTGGAAGACGGTCCTGCTGCACCAGTTCCACGACATCCTGCCCGGCTCCTCCATCGCCTGGGTGCACCGGGAGGCCCGGGCGACGTACGAGCGGATCGCCGCCGAGCTGAACGGGGTCGTGGAAGCCGCCCAGCGGGCGCTCGCCGGCGAGGGGGAGACGCCCCTGGTCTTCAACGCCACCCCGCACCCGCGGGCCGGTGTCCCGGCCGGAGGCGCGGCAGCGGAGGGTGCGCAGGGCGCGACGGCGCTCACGCCGCGCGCGGACGGCGGCCACGTCCTGGACAACGGCCTGCTGCGGATCGAGATCGACGCCCGGGGTCTGGTCGTCTCCGCCCGCGACATCGAGGCCGACCGCGAGACGATCGCCCCCGGCGGCGCGGCCAATCTCCTGCAACTGCACCCCGACTTCCCGAACATGTGGGACGCCTGGGACGTGGACGAGTTCTACCGCAACACGGTCAAGGACCTCACGGACGCCGATTCGGTGACGGCGGGCGAGGACGGTGCCTCGGTGCGGATCGTACGGTCCTTCGGCGCGTCCCACGTCACCCAGGTGCTGTCGCTGCCGCCGGGGGAGCGGCGGCTGGTGCTGGACACGGAGGTCGACTGGCACGAGACGGAGAAGTTCCTGAAGCTGGCCTTCCCGCTCGACCTGCACGCCGAACGGTACGCGTCGGAAACCCAGTTCGGGCACTTCCATCGCCCCACCCACACCAACACCTCATGGGAGGCTGCCAAGTTCGAGGCCTGCAACCACCGCTTCGTGCACCTGGCGGAACCCGACTGGGGCGTCGCGGTCGTCACCGACTCGACGTACGGCCACGACGTGACCCGCACGGTCCGCGGCGACGGCGACCGCGGTACGACCACCACGGTCCGGGTGTCCCTGCTGAGGGCCCCGCGCTTCCCGGACCCCGAGACCGATCAGGGCGTCCACCGCTTCCGCCACGCGCTGATCCCCGGCGCCGGGATCGCGGACGCGGTCCGTGAGGGCTGGCGGATCAACCTGCCCGAGCGGCGCACGACCGGCGCCGGTGAGGTCGCCCCGCTGGTCGCGGTGGACAACGAGGCGGTCGTCGTCACGGCCGTGAAGCTGGCCGACGACGGCAGCGGTGACGTGGTGGTCCGCTTCCACGAGGCCCACGGCGGCCGGGCCCGGGCGACCCTCACAGCCGGCTTCGGCGTCGGGGACGTCACCGTGACCGACCTTCTGGAGCGACCGGCCGGCGACGGCGAACCGCCGGTGCGGGACGGCGACCGGATCACCGTACGGCTGCGCCCGTTCGAGCTGATGACGCTGCGGCTGCGCAGGGCATGAACCCGCGGCGGATCCAGGGCGGCCCGGCGTGCCCACCGGCCCGGCTTTTCCCGGCGCGGGCACAGCCACGATGATGTGCCGATGAGACGAAGAAGGGTGCCCGACACCTCCTGGGCAGCGGAGCCGGATCCCCTGCTGGCCCTCGCCCAGCGGGAGTTGGCGTTCTACGCACGGACCGGCGACCGGGCCAGGAGGCTGCATCACGGCACCGAGCTGGGTGCTCTTCTCACCACGTCGGTGACGGTCGTGGCCGCCGGTCTGCACGCTCCGGCCTGGCTGACCGCGCTGATCGCGGGCGGTGCCGTCTTCTTCACCGGCATGCGCCAGCTGTACGGCGCCGGCTCGCGGTGGGTGCTGGCCGCGCAGGCGAGGGAGTCGCTGCGCCGGGCACTCGACCGCTACCTGCTCCTGCCCGAGACCGAACGCGACGCAGCGGCCCGGCGGGCGCTGCAGGCCGTGGTCGAGGAGGTCGGCGCGAACGAGTTGCGTGCGTGGTCCGAGGCGCAGGGAGGGCGCCCGGAGCCGCCTCTTCCCCCGGTGGCAGTCTGACCTGGAGGGGGCTGGTCAGGGCCCCAGCTGCGCCCGTAGCCACTCCTCCACCTCGCCCACGTGCGCCGCCGCTGCCGCCCGGGCCGCCTCCGGGTCGCGGGCGGCCAGGGCGCGGTGGATGGCGGCGTGTTCGCGACGGGTGCGGGTGAAGGCGCCCTCCTCCTGGTAGCCGCGCCAGACGCGGGCCCGGAAGGTGCGGGAGGACAGGCCCTCCAGGATGGCGGCCATCGTCTCGTTGCCCGCCGCTGCCGCGATCTCGCGGTGGAAGGCCAGGTCGTGGGCGAGGATCTCCTCGGGATCGTCGGTGGCGTTCATCGCCGCCAAGTGCTTCTCCACCTCGGCCAGTCGGTCGTCGGTGATGCGCGCGGCGGCGAGCGCGGTCGCCGTGGACTCGAGGATCCGGCGTACCTCGAGCAGCTCCACCAGACGCGGACCCCGGGACAGGTCGGCGACCACGCCGAAGGTCTCCAGCAGGTCGCCGGCCTCCAGTGCGGTGACGTAGATGCCGGACCCGTGCCGGGCCTCCAGGACGCCGAGGACCGTCAGCGCGCGGATCGCCTCGCGCATCGAGCTGCGGGAGATGCCCAGCTGGGCCGCGAGGTCCCGCTCGGTCGGCAGGCGCTGGCCGGGCTCCAGCGACCCCTGGGCGATCATCGCCTTGATCCGCTCGATGGCCCGCTGGGTCACCGTGCCCTTCTGCGGGGCTTCCTCGTCCACGCCACTCCTCCAGTCACCCGGGTGTGTCGCAGTGTAATCACCGAATTGGTCGGACCACTATGTGCTTGAGGCGGGGAAATCCGCTGCAGGAGGGTGTTGAAACGCTGGAGTGGTCTGATAAGTATCCAGGCATCTGCTCGAACACGCTCGACGAGGAGCCGCGAGATGCCCGCCAGAACAGCGAGGAAGCAGAACAGGTCACGGATCACCGGCGTGGCGGCCCTGGCCGCCTGCGCCTCGCTGCTGCTCACCGCATGCGGCAGCACGAAGGACACCGGCGCCTCCAGCGCCTCAGGCGGGGGCGGCACGGGCAAGGTGGGGGTGATCCTGCCCCTGCTGACGTCGCCGTTCTGGCAGTCGTACAACGACTACGTGCCCAGGATGGCCAAGTCCGAGGGCGTGCAGGCACTGAAGACGGTCAACTCCAACAGCGACCCCTCGCAGCAGATCACGGACATCAACAACGAGCTGAACCAGGGCGTGAAGGGCCTGGTCGTGGCCCCGCTCGACAGCGCCGCCATCCAGGCCGGACTCGACCAGGCCGAGCGCAAGGGCGTACCCGTCGTCGCCGTGGACGTCGCACCCGACAAGGGCAAGGTCGCCATGGTGGTGCGCGCCGACAACGTCGCCTACGGCGAGAAGGCCTGCGACTACCTCGGGCAGCACGTGACCAGCGGCAAGGTCGTGCAGATCATGGGCGACCTCGCCTCGGTCAACGGCCGCGACCGATCCGAGGCCTTCAGGTCCTGTGTGAAGAAGAAGTACCCGAAGCTCAAGGTGCTGGAGATCCCCGCCAAGTGGGAGTCGGACACCGCGGCCGCCAAGCTGGACACGCTGCTCGGCGCCAATCCCGACATCAAGGGCATCTACATGCAGGCGGGCGGCGTCTACCTCGCGCCGACGCTGCAGACCCTGAAGTCGAAGAACATGCTGAAGGCGGCGGGGCAGAAGGGCCACGTCGTCATCGTCTCCAACGACGGCATTCCGCAGGAGTTCGACGCCATCCGCAAGGGCGAGATCGACGCGACGGTCTCCCAGCCCGCAGACGCCTACGCGAAGTACGGCATGTACTACATCAAGGCGGCGATGGCGGGGAAGACGTTCGAGCCCGGCCCGACGGACCACGACTCGACCATCGTCAGGCTGCCCAGCGGCATCCTCGAGGACCAGCTTCCCGCGCCCCTGGTCACCAAGGACAACGTCGACGACCCGAAGCTCTGGGGCAACACGGTCAAATGAGCACCCCACTCGTCGAAGCCCAGGGGATCGTCAAGCGGTACGGCCCCACCGTGGCCCTCGCCGACGGCCGCCTCACCGTGCGGCCCGGGGAGTCGCACGCGCTCGTCGGCCGCAACGGCGCCGGCAAGTCCACCCTCGTCAACGTCCTCACTGGACTCCAGGCCCCGGACGAGGGCACCGTACGCTTCGACGGCGAGCCCGCACCCCCGCTCGCCGACCGGGACGCCTGGCGCCGCAAGGTCGCCTGCGTCTACCAGAAGCCCACGGTCGTACCGGAGTTGACGGTCGCCGAGAACCTGTTCATCAACCGGCAGCCGCTCCGCCGGGGGCTCGTCAACTGGCGCCGGCTGCGCATCGAGGCCGCGGACCTGCTCGCCACCTGGGACGTGCGCGTCGACCCCGAGGCGCGCACCGCCGACCTCAAGGTCGAGGACCGGCAGATGGTGGAGATCGCCCGGGCGCTGAGCTTCGGCGCCCGGTTCATCGTCCTCGACGAGCCGACCGCCCAGCTCGACAACCGGGAGATCGAGCGGCTCTTCGACCGGATGCGCGCCCTGCAGGACTCCGGGGTCACCTTCCTGTTCATCTCGCACCATCTGCAGGAGGTGTACGAGGTCTGCCAGACGGTGACCGTCCTGCGTGACGCCCGCTGGATCGTCACGGCGCCCGTCGCCGACCTCCCCCGTGCCGCGCTGGTGGAGGCGATGGCCGGGGAGAGCGTCGCCGAGCGCGCGGTGACCGCACGCGAGAAGGTGCCCGACGACGCGCCCGTGGCCCTCGAGACACACGGGCTGACCGGCACGGCGTACGAGGACGTCGACCTCACCGTCCGCCACGGCGAGGTCGTCGGCCTCGCCGGCTCCAGCGGCAGCGGCAAGACGGAACTCGCCGAGACCCTCGCCGGACTGCACACCCCGAACGGCGGCACGGCCCGACTGGACGGCGCACGACTCCCGTTCGGCGACGTGCGGTCCGCGCTCCGGGCGGGCGTCGGCTGCGTGCCCCGCGACCGGCACGACCAGGGTCTCGTGGCCGGCATGACCGTCGGCGACAACGCCACCCTGAGCGTGCTGGGCCGCCTCGGGCGGTACGGGTTCGTCGGCACCCGGAACAAGCGGGGTGTCGCCACCGACCTGATCGAGCGCCTCGGCATCCATGCCGAGGGCCCGGACCAGCCCGTCTCCGACCTCTCCGGCGGCAACGCGCAGAAGGTGGTCATGGCCCGCGCGCTGGCCTCCGATCCCCGCCTGCTGGTGCTGATCAACCCCACCGCGGGCGTCGACGTGAAGTCCAAGGAGGCCCTGCTGGCCCGGGTGGACGGTGCCCGCGAGGACGGCACCGCCGTGCTCGTCGTCTCCGACGAACTCGACGACCTGCGCCGCTGCGACCGCGTCCTCGTCCTCTTCCACGGCCGGATCGTCGCCGAGCATCCGGCCGGCTGGCACGACCACGAGCTGATCGCCTCCATCGAAGGAGTGGACCATGGCTGACACCAAGGCCCCGCCCCTCAGGCCCCTTCCGGTGCCCGACGCCCGCTCGGCCAGGACGGTGCTGCTGCGCCGGGCCCGCGAACTGGCCCTCCTGCCCGCCCTGTTGCTGCTGATGGTGCTGGGGGCCTTCGTCAACGACTCCTTCCTCACCGAGCGCAACATCGTCTCGATCCTGGGAGCCTCGGCGGCCCTCGCGATGGTCGTGCTCGCGGAGTCGCTCGTCCTGATCACCGGCAGGTTCGACCTCTCGCTGGAGTCCGTGGTCGGCATCGCGCCGGCCGTGGGCGCCCTGCTCGTCCTGCCCTCCGCCCAGTCCGGCTGGGGCACCGAACTGCCGGCCCCGCTCGCCCTGCTCGCCGTCCTCGCCGTCGGCGCGGTGATCGGCGCCTTCAACGGCGTCCTGGTGGTGCGGTTCAGGCTCAACGCCTTCATCGTCACCCTCGCGATGCTGATCGTCCTGCGCGGCCTGCTCGTCGGCGCGACCAAGGGCAAGACGCTGTTCGGGATGCCCGACGCCTTCTTCACCCTGGCCACCACGACCTTCCTGCGGGTCCCGCTGTCCGTGTGGCTCGCCGCCGCCGCCTTCGCGATCGCCGGGCTGGTGCTGAAGTACCACCGCGTCGGCCGCGCCCTGTACGCCATCGGCGGCAACGCGGACGCGGCCCGCGCGGCCGGCATCCGCGTCGAGCGCGTGATGCTCGGGGTGTTCGTGGTGGCCGGAGTCCTGGCTTCCGTGGGCGGCCTCCTGCAGACCGGCTATGTCGGGGCCATCAGCGCCAACCAGGGCAACAACATGATCTTCACCGTGTTCGCGGCGGCGGTGATCGGCGGCATCAGCCTGGACGGCGGCAGGGGCACCATGTTCGGCGCCCTCACCGGCGTGCTGCTGCTGGGCGTCGTACAGAACCTGCTGACCCTGGCGCAGGTGCCGTCGTTCTGGATCCAGGCCATCTACGGCGGGATCATCCTCGTCGCCCTCATGATCGCCCGCGTGACGACGGGCCGGGCCCAGGATTGACCGCCTGCCGTCAACTGACCTTTGACCGAAAGGACTTCAGTGTCCCAGGCCCCCTCCCGCATCATCGCGGTCGACACCCACGACATCCGTTTCCCCACTTCGCGCGAGCTGGACGGCTCCGACGCGATGAACCCCGACCCCGACTACTCGGCGGCCTACGTCGTCCTGCGCACGGACGCCGCCGACGGGCCCGAGGGGCACGGGTTCACCTTCACCATCGGGCGGGGCAACGACGTCCAGGTCGCCGCGATCGACGCACTGCGGGGTCATGTGCTCGGCCGCGACGTGGCGGAGCTGTGCGCCGACCCCGGCTCGCTCTTCCGGGACCTGATCGCCGACAGCCAGCTGCGCTGGCTCGGCCCCGAGAAGGGCGTGATGCACATGGCGATCGGGGCCGTGATCAACGCCGTCTGGGACCTCGCCGCCCGCCGGGCCGGCAAGCCGCTGTGGCGACTGCTCGCAGACGCCGAACCCGAGTGGCTGGTCCGCCAGATCGACTTCCGCTACATCACCGACGCCCTCACCCCCGAGGAGGCCCTGGACCTGCTCAGACGCGGGAGGGAAGGCGCACGGGACCGCAGGGCCCGGCTGCTGGAGCGCGGCTTCCCCGCCTACACCACCTCCCCGGGCTGGCTCGGCTACGACGACGACAAGCTCACCCGGCTGGCCGCCCAGGCGGTCGCCGACGGCTTCCGGCAGATCAAGCTGAAGGTGGGCGCCGACCTCGAGGACGACGTACGGCGCTGCCGGGTCGCCCGCGCCGTCGTCGGACCGGACGTCCGCCTCGCCGTCGACGCCAACCAGCGCTGGAACGTGGACGAGGCGATCGCCTGGACCAAGGCACTCGCCGAGTTCGACCCGTACTGGATCGAGGAGCCCACCAGCCCCGACGACGTCCTCGGGCACGCGGCGATCCGCCGCGCGGTGACACCCGTCAGAGTCGCCACCGGCGAACACGTCCACAACCGCATCGTTTTCAAGCAGATGCTCCAGGCCGGCGCCCTCGACGTCGTGCAGATCGACGCGGCCCGCGTCGCCGGCGTCAACGAGAACCTCGCCATCCTGCTCCTCGCCGCCAAGTTCGGCGTCCCCGTCTGCCCGCACGCCGGCGGGGTCGGCCTGTGCGAACTCGTCCAGCACCTGTCGATGTTCGACTACCTGGCCGTCTCCGGCACCACCGAGGACCGGGTCATCGAGTACGTCGACCACCTCCACGAGCACTTCCTCACCCCTGTGGTGATCCGCGACGGCCACTACACGGCACCCACCGCGCCCGGCTTCTCGGCCGCCATGCACCCCGAGTCCATCGCGCGGTACACCTTCCCCGGCGGCACCTTCTGGGCCGCCGACCCCGAGACCCGGAAGGGACAGGCGGCATGAGCGACTTCGAGGGCCTCAGGGCCCTGGTCACCGGCGGTGCGTCCGGGATCGGCCGGGCCACGGCCGACCTGCTCGCGGCACGCGGCGCCCAGGTCGCCGTGCTCGACCTCGACCCCTCCCCGGTCGACAAGCCCCTCCTCGCGCTGACCGCCGACGTCACCGACGACACCTCGGTCCGCGCGGCCGTGGAACAGGCGGCCGAGGCCCTGGGCGGCCTGGACGTCCTGGTCAACAACGCCGGCATCGGCGCCCAGGGCACCGTCGAGGACAACGACGACGCGGAGTGGCGGCGGGTCTTCGACGTCAACGTCCTCGGCATGGTCCGCGCCGCCCGCGCCGCCCTCCCGCACCTGCGCCGCTCCGCGCACGCGGCGATCGTCAACACCTGCTCCATCGCCGCCACCGCCGGTCTGCCGCAGCGTGCCCTCTACAGCGCCACCAAGGGCGCCGTGTACTCCCTGACCCTCGCCATGGCCGCCGACCACGTCCGCGAGGGCATCCGGGTCAACTGCGTCAACCCCGGTACGGCGGACACTCCGTGGATCGGCCGCCTGCTGGACGCGGCCCCCGACCCCGCCGCCGAGCGCGCCGCGCTGGAGGCCCGCCAGCCCACCGGACGCCTCGTGTCGGCCGCCGAGGTCGCGGGCGCCATCGCCTACCTGGCCAGCCCCCTGTCCGGCGCCACCACCGGCACCGCGCTCGCCGTCGACGGCGGCATGCAGGGCCTCAGGCCGCGCCCGGCGGCGGACCGGTGAGCCGCCTCGGCCGCAGCGTCGTCGAGGTCGGCCCGCTGGGCTTCGGCGCCGCCGGGATCGGCAACCTCTACACCCCGATGGACGACGAGCAGGCGCACGAGGCCGTACGGGCCGCCTGGCAGCGGGGCATCCGCCACTTCGACACCGCGCCCCACTACGGGCTCGGCCTGTCCGAACGGCGCCTCGGCGCGGCCCTGCGGGAGCACGACCGCGCCGCGTACACGGTCTCCACGAAGGTCGGCCGCCGTCTGGAACCCGCCGACGGCACCGGTGACGACCTGGCGCACGGCTTCGCCGTGCCCGCCGATCACCGCCGGGTCTGGGACTTCAGTGCCGACGGCGTCCGTCGCACCCTGGAGTCCAGCCTGGAACGGCTCGGACTCGACCGGGTGGACGTCGTCTACCTCCACGACCCCGACGACCACGCCGAACAGGCCTTCCGCGAGGGGTATCCCGCGCTGGAGAAGCTGCGTGCGGAGGGAGTCGTCGGCGCGATCGGCGCGGGCATGAACCAGACGGAGATGCTCGCCCGGTTCGTGCGCGACACGGACGTGGACGCGGTGCTCTGCGCGGGCCGGTACACCCTGCTCGACCGGAGCGCGGCGACCGAGCTGCTGCCCGAGGCCGCCGCACAAGGCGTGTCGGTCGTCATCGGCGGCGCCTTCAACTCGGGCCTGCTGGCGGACCCGACACCGCAGTCGACGTACGACTACACCCGTGCTCCCCAGGAGCTGGTCGACCGCGCCCTGCGCCTGAAGGCGGCCGCCGAACGGCACGGCATCACCCTGCGCGCCGCCGCCCTCGCCTTCTGCGCCGCGCACCCGGCGGTCGCCACGGTCCTGGCCGGCGCCCGCTCCGCAGCCGAAGTGCACGACTGTGCCGAGCAGTTCGCCACCCCGGTGCCGGCCGCCTTCTGGCGGGAACTGCGTGCCACCGGTCTGCTGCCCGCCGAGGAGCCGTCATGAGGGTCGCCCTGCACACCAGGGTCCGCGCCGACCGCGTCGCCGCCTACGAGGCGGCCCACCGTGAGGTCCCGAAGGAGCTGACCGACGCCGTCCGCGCCGCCGGAGCCACCTCCTGGACCATCTGGCGCAGCGGCACCGACCTCTTCCACCTGCTGGAATGCGAGGACTACGGCCGTCTCCTCGCCGAACTCGAACGGCTGCCCGTCAACGTCGCCTGGCAGGCCCGCATGGCCGAGCTGCTCGACGTCGTCCACGACTACTCGCGGGACGGCGCCGACGCCTCCCTGCCCGTCGTCTGGGAGCTGCCGTGACGGTCGACGCCCACCACCACGTCTGGGACCTGTCGGTCCGCGACCAGGACTGGATCAGGGGCCCGGAACTCGCTCCGCTGCGCCGCGACTTCGCCCTCGCCGACCTGGAACCCGAGGCCCGCGCCAACGGGGTGGACACGACCGTCCTCGTCCAGACGGTCACCGTCGCCGAGGAGACCCCCGAGTTCCTCGCCCTGGCGGCCGCACACGACCTCGTCGCCGCGGTGGTCGGCTGGACCGACCTCACCCGCCCCGACATCGCCGACGAACTGACCCGCCTGCGCGAACTCCCCGGCGGCTCCCACCTGAAGGGCATCCGCCACCAGGTGCAGGGCGAACCCGACCCGGAGTGGCTGCTGCGCGCCGACGTGCAGCGGGGCCTGGCCGCCGTGGCCGAGGCGGGCCTGGTCTACGACCTGGTGGTGCTGCCCCACCAGCTCCCGGCCTGCGCCGAGGCGGCCGCCCGGCTCCCCGGCCTCACCTTCGTCCTCGACCACCTGGGCAAGCCGCCCATCGCCACGGGGGAACGCGAACCGTGGGCCACGTCCCTGCGCGCCCTGGCCGCCCTGCCCAACACCGTCGCCAAACTGTCCGGCCTGGTCACCGAGGCCGACCCCACCACCTGGACGACGCGCGACCTGTGCCCGTACACGGACACCGCGCTGGAGGCCTTCGGCCCCGAACGCCTGATGTTCGGCTCCGACTGGCCGGTGTGCACACTGGCGGCCGCCTACACCGAAGTGCACACCACCATGGCCGAGTTGACCGCCGACCTCGACGAGGAGGAACGCCGGGCCGTTTTCGAGGGCACCGCCACAGCCGTCTACGGCCTGTGACTCGGACACAATGCCCACATGACTGATCATCAAGCCCGCATCTCCACACGCCCGTTGCTGCGCAGCCCTGAGGACGGGGAGCTGATGGACGTCGCGGGTGTCGCGCACTTCTTCCGGCTCACCGGCGAGCACACGGGCGGGCACTTCGCCTTCGAGGAGTTCGGCCTCGCCCCCGGCACCGTCGGCGCCCGGCCGCACGTGCACGAGGGGCACGACGAGTACTTCTACGTGCTGGAAGGCGAGTTGACGCTCCACACCGGAGACGGCGAGGTGACGGCCGGCCCCGGGCACCTGCTCGCCGCCACCCGTGGCACCCCGCACGGCTTCCGCAACGCCGGCCCGGTTCCGGCACGCGCACTGTGCCTCTACACCCCGGCCGGCTACGAGAACTACTTCCGCGACGTGCACGCCGCCGTGAGCGCGGGCGCCGAGGCGACCGACGAACTGCTGGCCGAGTTCCGCAGCCGCTACCGGACCCGGTCCCACCGGGCTCCCTCGGAGGGCCCGGGCCGCTCATGACCGCTGAGCCGCCACGGCCAACCGCGTCGGCGGCAGATACTCCCGCACATACGTCCGCTCCCAGCACGCGCCCGTCTCCCGCAGTTCCCGCCAGGTCGTGTAGCGGTAGCGGAAGAGGCGGGCGCGGATGTGGCGGGGCGGGGTGTCCGGCGGGAAGGGGGAGCGGCGCAGCAGCCTCAAGGTGTCGCGGTCGTTCTCCAGCAGCCGCTCGACCAGGCCGCCGAACCAGTCGCCTGCGTAGGCGGGAGACAGGGCGGCGAACCACATCAGCCAGTCCAGCCGCAGATGGTAGGGCGCGAACTGGCGCGGCCAGTGCCGAAGATCGCCGGGCTTGCCCTTGAACTCGTACTCCCGCCAGTCCGAGTCCTCCCGCGGTACGTCGTCCAGCGTGCCCTCGACCACCACCTCGTAGCGCACCCGGCTGACGCTGCCGAACGCGCCGTAGGTGTTCACCAGGTGCAGCGGGTCGAAGGAGCGGTTCATGACCTGGCGCCGGGAGACCATGTTCACCACCGGGTGGTAGCTCAGGAAGACCAACAGCGCGGCGACCGCCAGCACCACGATCTCGTACCAGAGCGGTGCCGCGGGCACGGACGGTGCCGTGGTGGGCAGCCGGAGCGCGGACAGGGCCAGCACGATGGTGATCCAGTTCAGCCAGGAGAAGTTGCCGGAGAGCACCAGCCACAGCTGGGTGACGATCATCAGGGCGGCGGCGGCCGAGGCGATCGGCTGGGGAGCGAAGAGCAGGACGGGCACGACCAGCTGGGTGAGGTGGTTCGCCGCCACCTCCGCCTTGTGCAGCGGTTTCGGCAGGTGATGGAAGAACCAGCTCAGCGGGCCCGGCATCGGCTGCGTCTCGTGGTGGTAGTACAGGCACGTCAGCTTCCGCCAGCACGCGTCGCCCCGCAGCTTGATCAGCCCGGCGCCGAACTCGACCCGGAACAGGATCCAGCGCAGCAGGAACAGTACGACGACCGGTGGCGCCACCTCGTCGTTGCCGAGGAACACGGCCAGGAAGCCCGTCTCGAGCAGCAGCGACTCCCAGCCGAACGAGTACCAGGTCTGGCCCACGTTGACGATCGACAGGTACAGCGCCCACGGCACCAGCCACAGCAGGATGCCGGCCCACAGCGGCAGCAGCGAGTCCACGCCGGCGAGCAGGGCCACCGACACGGCGCAGCCCGCCCAGGCGCATGCCGCGAAGAAGCGGTCGGAGTAGTGCAGCTGGAACAGAGAGGGGGCTCGTCCGATCGGCACCCGCGCCGTGAACCGGGGGATCGGCAGCATCCCGCGCTCGCCCAGCAGCGCCCGGAACTGCAGGGCGGCCGCCAGGAACGCGACGAGGTACAGGGCGGCCAGAGCCCGCTGGAAGACCAGCCGGCTCAGCCAGTAGTCGGGTGCGGTGAACCAGTCCACGGCTGTGCGCTCCTGCCTCCATTGTGGCCGCCGCGACGGGACGGGCCCAGCGGCGCGGGAAGGACCCGTGACTCCGTGTACCGCACCGCTCCGCTTGCGTAACCCGAGCGAGCGAAGCAGACAATGAGGGACCTATCGGCCGCCGAGATGATTGCTGGAGAACGCGGTGCGCAGACCCCGACGGATACCCGGCGGAGCCGTCGTCACGGCCTGGGTGCTCGCGGTGGCGATCCTCGCCACCGGCTGCGTCGGCAACACGGTCAGGGAGGTCGGGCCGGGGGCGGAGATCGTCCTGCAGGCCGCCGCGGTGCAGGGGCCCGATCCCTTCACCGACTCCACGGCCACCACCGCACCGGCCAACCGCGCCACGCAGTCGGCCCTGCCCGTCGGCCAGGCCCCCGCGCCCCCGCATGCGCTGCGCGTACTCTCCGGCGGGACCCCGGGCCTCTACAGCGGCACCGCGCACTCCGCCGCGTGCGACGTCCAGCGCCAGATCGGCCACCTGTCCACCGACCGGACCAAGGGTGACGCCTTCGCCCGGATGGCGGGTGTCTCCCGTGCGGCCCTCCCCGGCTATCTGCGCGGCCTGACCCCGGTCGTGCTCCGCAGCGACACCAGCGTCACCAACCACGCCTACCGGGAGCGGCGGGCGGCCGGTTTCCAGTCCGTCCTGCAGGCCGGCACCGCCGTCCTCGTCGACGACCGGGGCGTGCCCCGCGTCCGCTGCGCCTGCGGCAACCCGCTCACGCCGCCCCAGCCCGTCCCCGGCACGGCGACCACCCAGGGCACCGCCTGGCCGGGGTACCGGCCGGGCGAGGTGATCGTGGTGACCCCGGCGCCCCGGGCCCTGACCGACATCACGATCACCGACACACGGACCGGCACCTGGATCGCACGCCGGGTCGGTCACGACGTCCGGTACGACCGCGCCGTACCCGCGCCCGCCCGGGCGACGCCGTACCCCGGCAGCACCGGCAGCACCGGGGCCGCGCGGACCGGCCCGAGGGCCCTTCTTCCGGATCAGGCCGGCCCCGGGCCACGGCGCCTCCTGGCCGACCTCACCAGGCCCCGCGCCCCCGGCAGGATTTGGAAGACAGGTCCCAGCCCCCCGACCGCCTCTCCGGGCAGGGCTGGCCAGGCACGGAACGCCGGCGCCGCACGGCGACCCGCCGTCGGCTGCGCCGTCCCGTCGGCCGCCGGCCCCGGCGACTGTCTCCCGCCCGCCGCCGGCAACGCCGCCGACGCGGCTGCCCGACGCACCCCCGCCGCCACCACAACACCCCCGCACCCAGCACCGCTTGCCGAACGGGGGGTCCTCCAGCACGATCCCGATGGAGACCGGCCCCCCATCGGGCAGGGACTCCCCGCCCCGGCCGACCGCGGCGGCCCGATCCCCGCCGACGGGGTGTCCGAAGGCCCAGCCGACGCCCTCGGCGGCTGACCTCGTGCCGCCGAACCCACTCGAAGAATCGGGCAAACCCTGGCAAGGTGGGCCCATGGCTGATCGGGGAGCGAGTGCCCTGTCACTCCCGGAGGACTGGCCCGCCCACCCGGATCCGATCCTGGCGCTCAACCACATGGGCAGCTTCGACTGGGACCTGGACACCGGTCTGTTCAGCATGGACGCCCAGGCGCACGAGATCTTCGACCTGCGCCCCGACGAATACGACGGCCGCCCCGAGAGCCTGTCCGTGCGGGTGCCCGCCGCCGAGGGCCACCGCCTGGACACCCTGGTGGCCCAGGCCATCAAGGACGGCCGGGAGAACTACGGCGCCTACTTCCGCGTCCGCTGCCGCGACGGCACCCTGCGCTGGACCCACACCCAGGGCTACATACGGCGGGACGAGACGGGCCGCCCGCGCAGGATCATCGGGATCGTCCGCGACGCCACCGACGAACTCGGCGAGCGGGAACTGCGCCGGGACGCCGCCGCCCAGGACGCCGCCCGGCGCGAACAGACCAACGTCGTCCAGCTCGCCACGGCCGCCCTCGCCCACGCCCGCACCGTCCAGGACGTCATCGACGTCGTCAAGGACACCCACGGCCTGTCCCTCCTCGGCTCCACCAGCCTGGTCCTCGGCCTGGTCGAGGCCGGACGCATCCGGCTGATAGCCGAGGGCCCCCAGGGCACCTTCGTACCGGGCACCCGGGTCACCCGGATCGACGAGGCCTACCCGATGAGCGAGGCGGTGCGCACCCTCAGCCCGTGCTACATCGAGTCCCCGGAGGACTTCGCCGAGCGCTTCCCCCTCCTGTGGCGGCACATCACCGACCTGCACATCACCTCCGCCGCCTATCTGCCGCTGATCGCCCAGGCCCGCCCCATCGGCGCGATGGGCCTGCTCTACGGCGACCGGCGCGGCTTCACGCCCGAGGAGCGCAACGTGCTCGTCGCCCTCGGCAGCAGCATCGCGCAGAGCCTGCAGCGGGCCATGCTCTACGAGCAGGAGAAGGACCTCGCCCAGGGCCTGCAGCAGGCGATGCTGCCCCGCACCATCCCGAGCGTCCGCGGCGCCGACGTGGCCGTCCGCTACCGCGCCGCCACCATCGGCGGCGCCCTCGCCCGGGACATCGGCGGCGACTGGTACGACCTGATCCCGCTGCCCGGCGGCAAGGTCGGGGCGGTCATCGGCGACGTGCAGGGCCACGACACGCACGCGGCGGCCGTGATGGGCCAGCTGCGCATCGTGCTGCGCGCCTACGCCGCCGAGGGCCACACCCCGGCCACCGTGATGGCACGCGCCTCGGTCTTCCTGCACGAACTCGACACCGACCGCTTCGCCACCTGCCTGTACGCCGAGGCCGACCTGTCCACCGGCGTCGTCCAGGCGGTCCGCGCCGGGCACATCGACCCGCTGGTCCGGCAGGCCGACGGCACCTGTCGCCGGGTCCCGGTCGAGGGCGGGCTGCCGCTCGGGCTGTCCGCGGAGTTCGGCCGGCTGGAGTACCCCGTCTCCACCCTCGAACTCGACCCCGGCCACACCCTGCTGCTGTGCACCGACGGGCTCGTCGAGCAGCCCGGCACCGACCTCGACGACGGGATGCGCACCCTGACGGCCCTCGTGGCCCAGGGCCCGGAGGAGGTCCGCGACCTGGCCGACCGGCTGATCGAGGCCGCGGAGGAGCGGGGCGGCGACGACGACGTGGCCCTGCTCCTGCTGCGCCGCCGCGCCCCGGAGGCCCCGCGGGCCGGGGGCCGGCTCCAGCAGCACGTGGCACCGGGCGACCCCGAGGCCCTCACTCACGCCCGGCACATGATCCGCGCGGCGGTCGGCTCCTGGGGCGCCCGCGACCGCGTCGACGAGATCGAGCTGGTCGCCGACGAGCTGATCACCAACGCCCTGATGCACACCGAGGGCTCCGCGATCGTCACCGTGCGGGCCCTGGAGGGCACCGGCCCCCGGCTGCGCGTCGAGGTCGAGGACTCCTCCAGCGCCCTGCCGCGCCGCCGTGAGGCCGGGGAGGACGGCGTCTCCGGCCGCGGACTGCTTCTCGTCGACATGCTCACCGACGTGTGGGGCGTGGAGGCCCGTGGCGGCGGAAAGGCCGTGTGGTGCGAGTTCCGCGTGCACGAGCACACCTGACCACCGGGGCCCCGGATGGCACTCTGGACCTATGCCGGAACTCCCCGAGGTGGAAGCCCTCAAGGACTTTCTGACCGAGAACCTGGTCGGCCACGAGGTCGTACGGGTGCTGCCCGTCGCGATCAGCGTCCTGAAGACGTACGACCCTCCGGTCGGCGCGTTCGAGGGCAGCGAGGTCACCGCCGTGCACCGGCACGGGAAGTTCCTCGACATCGAGGGCGGTACCGGCCTGCACTTCGTCACCCATCTGGCCCGCGCGGGCTGGCTGCACTGGAAGGACCGGCTCCCGGACGGTGTGCCGCGCCCCGGAAAGGGTCCCCTCGCCCTGCGTGCGGCCCTGGAGACCGGCGCGGGCTTCGACCTCACCGAGGCCGGCACCCAGAAGAAGCTCGCCGTCTACGTCGTCCGTGACCCGCAGGACGTGCCCGGCGTGGCCCGCCTCGGCCCGGACCCGCTCGCCGCCGACTTCGGCGAGGACCGTTTCGCCGCCCTGCTGAAGGACGAGAGGCGCCGGATCAAGGGCGCGCTGCGGGACCAGAGCCTGATCGCGGGCGTCGGGAACGCCTACAGCGACGAGATCCTGCACGCCGCGAAGATGTCCCCGTTCAAACTCGCCGCGTCGCTGAACCCCGAGGAGACCCGGCAGCTCTACGAGGCGCTGCGCACGACCCTCACCGAGGCGGTCGAGCGCTCGCGCGGACTGGCGGCCGGCCGTCTGAAGGCGGAGAAGAAGAGCGGCCTGCGCGTCCACGGCCGCACCGGCGAGCCCTGCCCGGTCTGCGGCGACACCATCCGCGAGGTCTCCTTCAGCGACTCCTCGCTGCAGTACTGCCCCACCTGCCAGACCGGCGGCAACCCCCTCGCGGACCGCAGACTGTCCAAGTTGCTGAAGTGACGCCCGCGCCTACCGGGGCGGCAGCGACACCAGCCGCTGCCCGTCCGTGGTCCGGACGTCGTAGCGGGCGATCTCGTCCCGACGCATGGTGGAGCCGGCCATGGTCGTGGTCGTCCCGGCGTGGTGGGCATCCACCTTCCAGCCGCTGACGACCTGCTCCGAGCCGTCGCGGCCGACGACCACGAGCCGGCAGGCGTGGGGCCCCGAGCCGTCCTTGACCTCCAGCCGCAGCCGGCTGCCGTTGTCTCCGTCCTCGCTGGTCACCCGTGCCCACACCCCGGTGCCGGGGTCCGTGGCCGCGGTGATCCGTTCGGCCGGTTCGTCGTGCCCGGCGTGGACCAGGACCCCCGGTCCGGCCACCGCCAGCACCACCGAGGCGGCCAGGCCGTACAGGAAGCGACGGCGCCGTGCCCGGTGCCGGTGTGCCAGGTCGTCCATGAGCCGGTCCAGCAGCCGGGGACCAGGCTGGGCCATGGGGTGCACGAAGCGCGGCGTGGCTCGGCGGTACAGCATCAACTGCCGTGCCGCGGGGCCGAATTCGGTCACGTGTGCCGCGCACTGAGGGCACTCCAAGAGGTGGTCCTCGAAGCGGAAGGCCTCCGCCTCGTCCAGCACGCCGAGCGCGTACGCGCCGACGTCGCGATGCCTTTCCAGGGACCTCATGCCGAATCCTCGTGCCTATGGGTGTGGGTGGGGTTACTCCTTGCTCCCACCCGTACGCAGGGGACAACCGAATCACTCAAGGCGCACACAGAATCGTGACCTAGAGATTCGGAGCGGCCCGGCCCGCGGATTGGTGCGATTTCCAGAAAAACTTGGGGAGGCCGAAAGCGCCGAGGTCCCGGGCCTCAGAAGAGGTGGATGGCCAGATGGCCGAGGGGGAGGCCGAGCCGCCAGGCCGGGGTCCACACCTTGGGTCCGTCGTCCTCGCCGACCACCGCACCGCCGCCCGGCACCGCGTCCAGGTCGGGCGCGAGCAGCTCGGTCTCCTCCAGCCAGCGCCAGGCCTCGGCCGCCAGTGCCAGGTCCGGCGACGGGGTGCCGGACTCGGCCTCCTCGCCGGCCAGCTCGGCCATCCGCTCGCGCACCCACTCCTGCCACGGCTGGTCGTACGCCGTCAGCGACAGCCAGTGCTCCAGCTGCGAGACCACCCGGATGCCGGAGAGTTCGCCGTCGGTGTCCGAGAGGAAGACGGTCAGGGCCAGGGCGTCCCGGCCGGCCCGGAACTCGAAGGACGTCGGCGGCATCAGATCGCCGGTGCGCAGCAGCTCGTCGGCGATGTACTCGGCGTACAGCCAGGCCATGGGGACGGCCAGCTCACCGCCGCCGGTGCCGTCCGTGCTCTCGTGACCTCTGTGCAGCATCCCTTCCTGCCTTCCTCCGGTGCGTGCGTGTCGCCCGAAACCCTGGACCCGATAAGGGCAGCCCCCGTCCGGAACACGGATGAGGACAGCCCATTGCCCGAACGGGGGTCTCAGCAAGGCGCTTTACCGAGGTTTGACCCAGGCTCCGGTTTCAGCGCAGGTCGGCCGCATAACCCGGAAGGACCCGGCGCAGGGCGCGGAGCGCGTAGTACGCGCGGGACTTCACGGTACCGGGTGGAATTCCGAGGGTCTGCGCCGCTTCCGCCACACTGGCCCCGCGGAAGTACACGAGTACCAGGACGTCACGGTGCTCCGGAGTGAGTGTCTTCACAGCCTGCCGGACGTCGAGCGTCGCGGCGGCCCGCTCGGCGTGGTCGGCGGTCACCCGGGCGTTCTCCGGCACGTCGTCGCCGATCTCGGGCGGCCGCGCCTGCCGGGCCCGCCGCGCATCGATCGCGAGGCGCCGGCCGACGGTCAGCAGCCAGGGCCGTACGGATTCGAAGTCGTCCGCGTGCAGGGCCTCCGGGTGCTGCCAGGCGCGCACCAGGGTCTCCTGCACGAGGTCCTCGGCGCGCTGCCGGTCGCCGTCGCTCAGCCGCAGCAGGAGCGCGAAGAGGGGGCCGCCGTGCTCGCGCTGGAGTTCGGCGAGCTCGTGCTCTGCGGTCGTCGTCCCGGGGGGAAGTGAGGTTCCGGCCGTCATGGCCGTATGGCAGCGCAGGGTGCCACGGCGGGACAGGGGGCGCGCACGGCTCTGCGACGGACGGTCGATCGTGTCGCCGAACGGTCGCACAGGCGAGCCGCGACCGCACGGTGACGGCACCGGATGGGTTAATTCGGGCGCCCGAGTCGTTTGCGTGGAGAGCCAGCTTCATACCCATATGCCGTCAAGGCTTTGTCTGTAAATACGACGTCCGCACAGAGACGACCTGGGGTGAGCCGATGATCGGACCCAGACATCAGGTGGCGCTGGCCCTGACCGCCCTCCTCGCCGCCGCGGCCGCCTGGCACAACCAGGCGGGGCAGGAGCCCGCCGTCCCGGGCCGCCCGGCGCCGCCGCCCGTCGTCCGCGAGTTCACCCTCGTCGCCTCGGGCGACGTGCTGCCGCACACCTCCGTCATCGACCGTGCGGCCTTCGACTCCGGAGGGACGGGCTACGACTTCCGCCCGATGCTCTCCGGCGTCGAACCCATCGTCAACCAGGCCGATCTGGCACTGTGTCACATGGACACCGTGTACGGCCCCGACGGCCACTACGGCGACTTCAAGGCGCCGCCGCAGCTCGCCCCTAGCCTCACGGCGATCGGCTACGACGGCTGCTCCACCGCCTCCGGCCACGTCATGGACGACGGCGCACCCGGCGTCCAGCGCACCCTGGACGCCATGGACCGGGCCGGCCTGCAGCACTCCGGAACCGCCCGCACCGAGGCCGAGGCCCACTCGGTCACGATGCTCCAGGCGGGCCCGGCCAGGGTCGCGCACCTGTCGTACACCTACGGCACCGACGGCCACCCGCTCCCCGCCGGACAGCCCTGGGCCGTCAACCTGATCGACGCGGACCGGATGATCTCCGACGCCCGGGCCGCCAGGCTGGCGGGCGCCGACGTGGTCGTCGTCTCGGTGCACTGGGGGACCGAGTGGCAGGAGGTCCCGGACCGGACGCAGCTGGCCCTCGCCGAACGCCTCACCGCCTCGCGCACCAACGGCCGCCCCGACATCGACCTGATCCTCGGCAGCCACGCCCATGTCCCGCAGGCCTTCGAGAAGGTCAACGGCACCTGGGTGGTCTACGGCATGGGCGACCAGATCGCCGGCCAGATGTACAACGGCAGGGGCGTGCAGGACTCGCGCGGCAACGAGTCCACGATCGGCCGCTTCACCTTCACCGCGCCCGCCAATCCCGGCGACCGCTGGCAGGTCACCAGGGCCGAGTTCCTCCCGCAGATGTACGACCTCGACGCCGGCCGGGTCGTCGACCTGGGCCGGGCGATCGCCGGGGGTGCCGAGCTGGAGGGAGTGCGCGACCGCATCAGGGACGTCGTCCTCAGCCGCGGGGCCGCCGCCGACGGGCTGGTCATGGCGGACTGATCACTCGGTGGGCCGCTCCGCGAGCGCGGAACGGCGGTAGGAGTAACCGAAGTAGACCCCACAGCCGATCACGAACCACACGGCGAACCGCACCCAGGTCTGCCACTGCAGGAACGTGATCAGCCAGACCGAGAAGACGACACCCATCGCGGGCACGACCGGCATCCACGGCGTGCGGAAGGCGCGCGGCAGGTCCGGCTGCCGGTAGCGCAGCACGATCACCGCCACGCAGACCACCACGAACGCCAGCAGGATGCCGATGTTGGTCAGCTCGGCCGCCTCCGCGATCGGCAGGAACCCGGCGATGAGGGCCGAGGCCGCCCCCACGATCCACGTCACGCGCGTCGGCACGTGCCGCGTCGGATGCGTC
Source organism: Streptomyces sp. NPDC044061 (assembly GCF_056434305.1). NCBI lineage: Bacteria > Bacillati > Actinomycetota > Actinomycetes > Kitasatosporales > Streptomycetaceae > Streptomyces > Streptomyces sp. NPDC044061. The sequence goes on from NZ_JBWKFL010000036.1 coordinate 58,714, forward strand.
TTGGCGAACCAGATGGGCAGCAGCCCGTCACGGGACATCGAGAACCAGACCCGGGTGACACCCAGCATGAAGGTGAACATCACCGTGAGGATGCCGATGATCGCGCCCACCGCGATCACGTCCGCGAGGGCGTCCAGGCCGACCGACTTGAACGCCGAGGAGAAGCCGCTCTCCGGGTCGATGTCCTTGTAGTTCTGCATGCCCGTCAGCACCAGGCAGGCCGCCACGTACAGCACCATCGAGATCGCCAGCGAGTAGATGATCGCCTTCGGCATGTGCCGCCGCGCGTCCTTCGACTCCTCGGCCGCGGTAGACATCGCGTCGTAGCCGAACACCGCGAAGAACACGGTCGCCGCACCGGTGAACGCCCCGCTGATGCCGAACGGGAAGAAGGGGTGGTAGTTGGCGGTGTTGATGTGGAACACGCCCACCCCGATCACCAGCAGCACCACCAGCACCTTCAGCGCCACCACGAACGTCTCGAACCGGGCCGCGCTGCGGATGCCGAGGGTGAGCAGCCAGGCGATCAGCAGGCACAGCACCGCCGCGAACAGGTCGATCCGGTGCCCCGGCCCGGTGCCGGGCGCGCCCAGCATCCAGGCGGGCAGGTGCACGCCCAGCTCCCCGACCAGGAAGCCGAAATAGCCCGAGATGCCGATGGCGACCACGGCGACGATCGCCGTGTACTCCAGCAGCAGGTCCCAGCCGATGAACCAGCCCGCGAACTCGCCGAGCACCGCGTAGCCGTACGTGTACGCCGACCCCGCCTTCGGGATCAGCCCCGCGAACTCGGCGTACGACAGCGCGGCACAGGCGCTCGCGACGCCGGCGATGAGGAACGACAGCAGCACCGCGGGCCCCGCCGTGCCGTGGGCCACCGTGCCGGCCAGCGTGAAGATGCCCGCACCGATGATGCCGCCCACGCCGATGGCGGTGAGCTGCCACAGCCCGAGCGACCGGTCCAGCCGGGGGCCCTCGCCGAGTTCTGTCTCCTCGATGTGTTCGATCGGTTTGCGGCGGAGAATTCCTTCACCTGGTCGGATGCTGGCCATGCGCCTCACCTCTTCGCCGACGGCAAACGGCTGACGGCGGATCATGATGACTCAGGGGAGTCCGGTACGGAAGACGCCACGCACGGCCCGGTCGGGTGTCGCCCCACGCCGCCTCGGCAGCCTACGGAACGACCGTCACCGGCCAGCGCCCCGCCTTCACCAGCCGGACCGCCACCGAGCCGATGATCCGGTGCCCGGCCTGCTCCGAGGCGCCCACGACCACCGCGTCCGCCTTGAGCTCGTCGGCCGCCTTCACCAGCCCGTTGTACGGGTCGCCGCGGAAGGTGTGGAACTCCCAGCGCACCTCGAATATGCCCTTGAGCCGCTCGGCCGCCTCACGGATGTACGCGACCAGGTCCTCGGCGATCTCGTCGGTCGTCTCCGCCACCGGCGCCCCGAGCGCCGCCCCGGCCGCGAGCACCGGCTGCACGTACACCACGGCCAGCAGCGCGCGCTGCCGCCGGGCCAGACCGCCCGCGTACGCGGCGGCGCGCAGCGAGGAGTCGGAGCCGTCGACCCCGACCACGATGACCTTGGGCCCGTCCGTACCGCGCTCGAACTGATGCGCGTGCTGTTCGTGCTGCTCCGTCACAGCCCGAGGCTATCGGAACCTCTGCTTCCCGCCGAGGCCCGGGCCGGTCGGTACCGGCGCTTCCGCCGGGGCCCGGCCCCGTCGGAACCGGCGTTCCCGCACCCGGGCCCGCTCGACGGGCGAGCCGCCCGGGGCCTTCCTAGAGTCGGAACCATGACTGCCACCGCCGAGCCGGCCGCACGCAAAGGCGCCACGGGCCGGATACGCCCGCCCGCCGGCGGACGCCTCGGATGGGTGCCCGAGGCCTTCGCGACCCTCTTCGCCGCCCTCGGCCTGCTGTGCGCCCTGCTCGCGTTCATCGCCCCGCTGCGCGTCCTGCTCCGCCCCGTCGTGCGCACCCTCGACCTGCTCCTGGTCCCGATCAGCGCCAACCTCGCCTACGCGGTCTTCCTGTTCCTGCTGGCCGGCGCCACCGGCGCGCGCAAGAAGGTCGCCTGGTGGCTGGTCGTCGTCTACCTGGGCCTGGTGGTCCTCGCCGACGTCCTCGGTGTGGCCCTGGGCCAGTACGCCGAGTCACTGCCGTCCCTCGTCGTGTGCGGCCTGCTGCTGCTCCTGCTGGTGCTCGCCCGCAAGGAGTTCTACGCCTCCTCCCGCCGCGGTGCCGTGTGGCGGGCCCTGGGCGTGCTGCTGGCCGGAGTCGCCGTGGCGATCATCATCGGCTGGGGGCTGGTGTCGCTTCTCCCCGGCACCCTGCCGCAGAGCCAGCACCTGGCGTGGGCGGCCGACCGGGTGTGCGGCGGGCTGGTCTCGAACAGCGCCTTCGACGGCCGCCCACCGCGCCAGGTCACCTTCGTGCTCGGCCTGCTCGGCGCGCTCGCCCTGCTGAACGCCGCCGCCGCGCTCTTTAGGTCACAGCGCCTGGAGGCGGCCCTGCACGACGACGAGGAGGCCCGCATCCGCGCCCTTCTCAAGGCGTACGGCGACCGGGACTCGCTCGGCTACTTCGCCACCCGGCGCGACAAGGCCGTGGTCTTCTCCTCCAGCGGCAAGGCCGCCGTCACCTACCGCGTCGAGGCCGGCGTGTGCCTGGCCAGCGGCGACCCCGTCGGCGACCCCGAGGCCTGGCCGCACGCCATCGCCGCCTGGCTGGACGTGGCCCGCCGCCACGCCTGGGCGCCCGCCGTGATGGGCGCCTCCGAGGACGGCGCCCGTGCCTACGCCCGAGCCGGAGCCGGTGCCCTCCAGCTCGGCGACGAGGCGATCCTGCACGTACCCGGGTTCGACCTGAACGGCCGGGACATGCGCGTCACCCGCCAGGCCGTGCACCGCGTCCGCCGCACCGGCGCCACCTGCCGAGTCCGGCGCCACGCGACGCTCACCGACCACGAGATGGAAGAGATCGTCGACAAGGCGGACGCCTGGCGGGACACCGAGACGGAGCGCGGCTTCTCCATGGCCCTGGACCGGCTGGGCGACCCCGCGGACGGTGACTGCCTCCTCGTGGAGGCCCTCAGCGAGGAGGGCCGGCTGCTCGCCCTGCTCTCCTTCGTGCCCTGGGGCCGCGACGGCGTCTCCCTGGACCTGATGCGCCGTGACCGCTCCGCACCCAACGGGGTGATGGAGTTCATGGTGGCCGAACTGTGCACGGCCGCCCCCAAACTGGGGGTGCGCAGGATCTCGCTGAACTTCGCCGTCTTCCGGTCCGTGTTCGAGGAAGGCGCCCGCATCGGCGCCGGCCCGGTCCTCCGGCTCTGGCGCCGGCTGCTGCTGTTCTTCTCCCGCTGGTGGCAACTGGAGGCCCTCTACCGTTCCAACGCCAAGTACCACCCGGAGTGGTACCCGCGCTTCATCTGCTACGGCGAGACCGCCTCCCTCGCCCGCATCGGCCTGGCCTCCGGCATCGCCGAGGGATTCGTCTCCGTGCCTTCCCTGCGCAAACTCTGGGGAAAGGGGCACCCGAAGACGGGGCAGCGGCCCGCCACCACCGAGGGGCTGCCGCCCCTGACGGCTCTCGGCCTCGACGGAGGGGACGGGGCCGGGCCCGTCGCCCCGGACGCGGGCCTGCCCGACCAGGTCCGCGTCCGGCACCGCAAGCTCGACCGCCTGCGCGCCACCGGCACCGACCCCTACCCGGTCGGCCTGCCCGCCCCCACGCACGCCCTGGCCGACGTCCCGCCGGGTCAGGACGTCACGGTGGCCGGCCGCATCATGCTGGTCCGTGACTTCGGCGGCATCGTCTTCGCCGTCCTGCGCGACTGGTCCGGGGACCACCAACTCGCCCTCACCCGCGACGGCTCGGGGGCCGCGCTCGACCGCTTCCGGGCCGTGACCGACATCGGCGACCAGATCACGGCCACCGGCCGCGCGGGCCCGAGCGACAAGGGCGAACCCACCGTCTTCGTCACCTCCTGGCAGCTGACCGGCAAGTGCCTGCGCCCGCTGCCCGACAAGCACCGCGGCCTCGCCGACCCCGAGGCCAGGGTCCGCCGCCGCTACCTCGACCTGGTCACCAGCCCCGGCGCCCGCCAGGTGATCCGCGCCCGCTCCACCGCAGTACAGGCCCTGCGGCAGGGCCTGCTGGACCGCGGCTACGTGGAGGTCGAGACCCCGATGCTCCAGCAGATCCACGGCGGCGCCAACGCCCGCCCCTTCACCACCCACATCAACGCCTACGATCTCGACCTGTACCTGCGCATCGCGCCCGAGCTGTACCTGAAGCGGCTGTGCGTCGGCGGCCTGGAGAAGGTCTTCGAACTGGGCCGCACCTTCCGCAACGAGGGCGTCTCCTACAAGCACAACCCCGAGTTCACCATGCTGGAGGCCTACCAGGCGCACGCCGACTACGACGTGATGCTCGACCTGACCCGCGAGCTGATCCAGGGCGCCGCGACCGCCGCCTTCGGCTCCCCGGTCGTCCGCAAGGACGGACAGGAGTACGACATCTCGGGGCAGTGGCCGGTCAAGACCGTCTTCGGGGCGCTGTCCGAGGTACTGGGCGAGGAGATCGGCCCCGGCACCGAACTGCTCCGGCTGCACCGGCTGTGCGACCGGACGGGGGTGCCCTACATCGCCGACGACGGCCCCGGTGACGTGGTCCTGGAGATGTACGAGCGGCTGGTCGAGGAACGGACCGGGCTGCCCACCTTCTACAAGGACTTCCCGACCGAGGTCTCCCCGCTCACCCGGCAGCACCGCACCGACCCGCGGCTCGCCGAACGCTGGGACCTCGTCGCCTTCGGCACCGAACTCGGCACCGCCTACTCCGAGCTGACCGACCCTGTCGAACAGCGCCGCCGGCTCACCGAGCAGTCCCTGCTGGCCGCCGGCGGCGACCCGGAGGCCATGGAGCTCGACGAGGACTTCCTCGACGCCCTGGAGTACGCGATGCCGCCGACCGGCGGGCTCGGCATCGGCGTCGACCGGCTCGTCATGTTCCTCACCGGCCTGACGATCCGGGAGACCCTGCCCTTCCCGCTGGTGCGCCGCCGCTGACGGCCCGATCCGGGACGGCCGTCCGCCCGGCGCTGCGCCGACCGGGTGGTTTCCCGCCGCCGCACCGGTGTCGGTGCGGTGCGCCGGAGGTTTGCCGGGCGACTGATGAGTCATGCAGAAGGATCAGTTGTTCACACGGCGCCGGATGCTGCTCGCCGGCGCCGCCGCTCTGGGAGCCGCCGGCACCGCGGGACTCGTCGTGGCGGGCGACGGCGGCGAAGCCGCCCGCACCGCCGCACCCGTCGCCGGCCCGCAGGCACGCCAGGTGCTCAAGTCCTCCGCCTTCCGGCTCCAGCCATTGACCGGATACGGCCCACCGCGTGCCGCGCCACGCAAGCTCAAGGTGCGGCGGGAACCCATCCTGCAGATCTCCGGACGCGGCCGGCGGATGATGCTGACCTTCGACGACGGCCCCAACCCGTACTACACCCCGCACATCCTGGACACCCTCGCCAAGTACGGCGTCCGGGCCATGTTCTTCGTGTGCGGGGAGTGCGTCGTCGACAACAGGGAACTGCTGGCCCGGATGGCCGACGAGGGGCACGTCGTCGGCAACCACACCTGGACGCATCCGCTGCTGACCACGCTCAACCGCCGGGAGATCCGCTCCGAGATGGGGCGGACGAGCGACATCATCGAGGAGGCGTACGGCGAGCGCCCGCAGTGGTTCCGCGCACCCTACGGCGCCTGGAACCGCGCGGCCTTCCAGCTCGGCGCCGAGATGGGTATGGAGCCGATGGCCTGGACCGTCGACACCACCGACTGGGAGACGCCCGGCACGGACACCATCATCGACCGGGTGGAGAGCGGCGCCGCCCCCGGCGTGGTCGTGCTCTCCCACGACGCCGGGGGCGACCGCTCGCAGAGCGTCGAGGCGATCCGCGAATACCTGCCCTATCTGCTGGACTCCGGCTATCACCTCACCGTGCCACCCCGCCGTCCGGTGTGAGCCCGGCTTCGCCCGCCCGGTGACGGCGTCTCAGTCGACCGCGACCAGGCGGGCGAAGACCACGACGTTCCCGTTGTAGCCGTTCTGCTTCGAGAAACCGCCGCCGCAGGTGATCACCCGGAGTTCCGGTGTGCCCTTCGAGCCGTACACCCGGTCGCTCGGGAAACGGTTCTTCGCGAAGACCTCGACCCCGTAGATCTCGAACACCGCGGTCTTTTTGTCCTTGCGCTCGACCTCGACCCGGTTTCCCTTCTTCAGGGCCCCGAGTCCGTAGAACACGGCGGGTCCCTTCTTGTTGTCGACATGCCCGACGACGACCGCGGTGCCCTTCTCCCCGGGGGAGACCGCACCGGTGAACCAGCCCGCCAGGTTGGGGTCCTCCGGCGGCGGGGCGCCGACCCAGCCGTTGGCGTCCAGACCGACGGGCACGATCGGCGCGTCGACCTGGATCGCGGGGATCCTGACCCGGTCGGCCGCGGCGAACGGCAGGGGGGTGAGGGGCGCCGCGACCGTGTCCGGGGCGGCCCGGCTGTCCGGGGCCACCGCCGACGCGGGCTGCGGCGGCCCGATGTCGAACTCCCCCGAACCGTTGCGAATGAGCGCCAGGCCGGTCAGCAGAACAAGCGCTATGACGCCCCACGGCGCGCGCTTTCGCCGCCGCTCCTCCTCTTCGGCCAACTCGAACCGCACGGACGCAGACATTCGTCATCCCCTCTCGACGCGGCCGTCGCCACGTGCCTCACGCATAAGAAAACGCTAAGTCCCCCGCGCGCGACAGGCGACGGGGCGACGGGCGAACGGGTGGTCCGCCGCCCCTCCGGTGCGCCATCCGAGTTGCAGACGAAAGGAATTTTCTGACGCTTTGTGACCTGCGACAATATCCGATTGTGTGGTTTTCAGTCGGCGTGTCCGCTCACCAGGACGGAGCATTCTCGACGTGCGGGCGTGTTCCGCGCGTCCGAGGGTCTTGATCGGGAGGTGCTTTCTCGCCGATTGACCGGGTACGGGACCCGGCCTGCCTCCCGCGGAGGATCACATGCGAAACCAACGTGCCCTGGCGGTCGCGTGCTCAGCGGTCGCCGCGATGGGGCTCGGGCTCGCCGCTCCCGTGGCCGTCGCCGACGGCATGGGCAATGGGGGCGGCAACGAGACGGGGATCATCTCCGGCTCCGGGATCACAGGGGTAGGCCCGGGCGTCGGTATCGGCAACGGAAACGGCACCATCAACGGCCTCGGAAACGGGAACTTCAACGGCAACTTCAACGGCAACTTCAACGGAAACGGGAACTTCAACGGAAACGGCAACTTCAACGGCCGCAACAACGGCAACGTCGGCGGCCGCGGCAACGACTTGGGCCACAACAACGGCAGGGGCGACAACTTCGGCAACGGCCGCGGAGGCAACGGCCGGGGTGACGACTTCGGGAACGGCCACCGGGACGGCAACCCGCGCAACATCGCCGCGTCGCCCAGCGTGGTCGCCGCCGGCGGCCGGCTCGCCGTCACCGTGGACGGCTGCCGCGGCGGCACGGCCACCTCGGACGCGTTCCAGAGCGTCCAGCTGTCGTCGGTGGGCGACGACACCGCGCGAGGCATCGCCTTGGTCGACCTCAACGCCCGGACGGGTCGCCACGACATCACGGTCAACTGCAACGGCCGCACCCTGACCCGCCCGTCGGCCTTCACCGTGCTCGGCGGCGTCAAGGCAGGTCTCGGCGGCGGCAGCACCAGCGGTGCCACACCGGCCGACACGGCCATCGGCAGCGGACTTGTTGCCTCTGCCGTGCTCGGGGGCGGCGTGTTCCTGGTGCGCCGCCGGCAGGAGAGCCGGATCTGACGGGGCGTCGCTCCCTGCGCGCCGGAGCACGGCGCACGTGGCCGGCCTTCGTCCCGACCCCCTCGCGGGAGCCGGGGCGAAGGCTCGCCTGTGACGGAGGCGCGGCCGTCCGGGCGCCGGTACGGCGGCTATCCCCTGACGCTCGGGAACAGACTCAGGAACGGCTCGGCGGTCGCCGCGATGCCCCGGCTGTACGGGGCGTCGAAGTCCCAGATGAGGAAGAGCATGAAGGCGATGGTCGCGGAGAACAGCCCGGCCAGGACCAGCTCCCGCCGGGTGCGCCGGATCTGCAGCGCGAACACCATGCAGACGGTGACGACCGCTCCCGCGAGCAGTCCCCACCACACCACCGGCGGCATCGTCGCCCCGGTCGAGTCGGCACGCGCGTTGCGCGCCTGGTCGGCGGCGGCCATCTGGTCCAGCAGCGGCTGGTAGGCCTGCGCCTCGAAGTCGTTCCTCGGCTGGTAGTCCGTGACGTCCTGGCGGACCTGTGCCAGCAGTTCGGTGCCGCGGTCGGTGACCTGCTCGTGGTCGGCCATCGCCGTCCACTCGGTGGTCACGACGTGTCCGACATAGGCGTTGACATCGTCCCGAATACGGTCACGGACCTCCGGCGGATAGACCCGCACCCGCTCGTAGATCTCGTGCAGCGACTGGGCCTCGGCCTGCACATGGTCCTGGGCGGCGCTGCGCGCCTCCCATACGCCGGCGATGGCCAGACCCAGGACGATCGCGTACACGACGCCGATCCACATCGTCATGTACTCGATGACGTCCGGGGTCTCGCTGGGATCCTCGTCCTCGGGAGCCCTCTTGTGCCGTACGAGGGTGATGACGACCACCACGGCGCACGCCCCCAGCATCGCGAGGACGAGAACAAGCCAATCCGACAACAGGTGCCTCCAGAGGTGAGCGGCCGGCGTTTCAGCGCGGGCGCAGCGCCGCGACGGCGACGATCGCGGGAACGGTGATGAGCAGGACGTAGGTGACCGGTGAGGTCGGGGAGGGCGCGGGGTGGCGGCTGGGCCGGGGGTGGTACGCCGGATAGCTCACCGGGGTCACGGAGGGCCGCGGGTGAGGCCTGGGCGAGGGGCTGTGCCTCGGTTTCGGCGCCGGGGCGGGTGGGGGAGTCGGGGCCGGCCGGGGCGCGGGCGCCGCCGGGGCGGGCCGGGCGGGCGGCCGCGGCCTGGGCGTCGGCGGGGCCTTGGGCGTGGGTGTCGGCCGCGGCCTGGGCGTCGGCGTCGGTGTGGGGGTGGGCGTCGGCGTGGGCGGGCACGGCGGCGGGGTGGGCTCCGGGCACGGCGGGGGAGTGGGCCAGCGGTCGCCGCCCCCCGCCGCGGCCACCGCCACCGTGCCGTCCGGGCCCGTCGAGGCGTAGGCGCAGGAGTCGGCCGACGCGGTCCCGACCGGGCAGCCCACCAGGGTCCAGGTCAGTGTCAGGAGCGCCAACACCCGTGTGGCGGGCGCACATCGGGTCACTTCGGGTGCATGCACGACGGAGATCATGAGCCCCGCAGCCCCTTGGCAGTCCGGAGTGTGCCCGGATTGATCCGAAGGGGGGACAAAGCGCGATCAGTGGTTTGACGGTGCGGAAGAGGCTGACTGATCCGACATGTACGCCCGTACGACTCCCCGGACGGCGGACGCGTCACAGGATCCCGAAAGAATTTCGCGGCCCGGTTGAACGCTCCTGCCCCCTCGCCGCGTACCCATGGCCGTGCGGCGGCACAGCAGGCGCTGCAATATCCAGGCGAATTTGGAGAGTTGACGATGAAGACCTCCTGGCGGACCGCCTCACTGGTGGCCACGGCCGCTTCCGTGCTGGCGCTGACGACGGCGTGCGGTCAGGACAACAGCACCACCCCGGCATCGGCGGCCCAGAACGTCGGGGCCACGGCCGCGGCGGGCGACTACGGCAGCACGGGCACCGTGGCCGGTACGGGCACCGGTGCCGGCAACGGATACGGCGCCGACGGCAACCAGAGTTCCAGCTCCCCGAGCCCGGCGGCCCCCGCGGGCAAGCTGACCGTGGCCAGCAATCCCGACCTGGGCCATGTGCTGACGGACGGCTCCGGCCTCACCCTCTACCGATTCGACAAGGACACCGCCAACCCCCCCAAGTCGAACTGCGACGGCGACTGCGCCACCACCTGGCCGCCGGTGCCCGCCGACGACGCCACCGCCGGCGCCGGCATCGACAAGGCCCTGCTCGGCGAGGTCACCCGCGCCGACGGGACCAAGCAGCTGACCATCGGCGGCTGGCCCGCCTACCGTTACGTCAAGGACGTCAACTCCGGTGACGTCAACGGACAGGGCGTGGGCGGCAAGTGGTTCGCCCTCGCCCCCAACGGCAAGAAGGCCAAGCTGTCCGACCTGCCCGGTCTGTCCGTTCGCAAGGACCCCAAGCTCGGCGAGGTCGTCGTCGACAAGAACGGCATGACGGTCTACCGCTTCCTGAAGGACAAGGCCTGGCCCAAGTCCGTCTCGAACTGCACCGGTGCCTGCCTGGAGAAGTGGCCGGCCGTGGCGCCGGTCAAGAGCGACGACACCGAGGGCGTGCAGAAGAAGGGCCTGATGGGCTTCACCCGCCCCGACGGGGTGAAGCAGATGACCGTCAACTGCTGGCCGATCTACACCTTCTCCGGTGACAAGGCTCCCGGTGACACCAACGGTCAGGGCGTGGGCGGCACCTGGTACGCCGTCTCGCCCGACGGCAAGCCGGTCGGCGCGCCGGGCAAGTAGAGATCACCTCCCCAGGGTCGATCGCCCCGCCCACCGGCGCGTGACCGAAGGTCCGCCCCCTCCGCACCGCACGGAGGGGGCGGACCGTTGTGTTGTGCGGACCGGTGCGTCGGCGGACTGTCGCGGCATCGCGGACAGTCGTCGAACAGCGGGGTCACACGGGTACTTGCCGCAGGCAGTGACCGGGAACGGATGGTCAATTTCCGTTTCGGGTCGCTCCTTTGGCGGGCGATCAGTAGCCTCTGCTCGAACACCGGATCGCCTACACCCGTCGTCCACGCCTTGGAGAGATACATGGAGCGTCCCGCCTGGGCCCCCCGGAGCATCGACATCTCGGTGCCGAGCGTTTCGCGTATCTACGACTTCTACCTGGGCGGTTCGCACAACTTCGAGGTCGACCGCGAGGCGGCCCGCAAGGCCATGGAGTACATGCCGGGGCTGCCGAAGATCATGCAGGCCAACCGGGCGTTCATGCGCCGGGCCGTGCGCTTCGCGGCCGGGGAGGGCATCACCCAGTTCCTCGACATCGGCTCCGGCATCCCGACCTTCGGCAACGTCCACGAGGTGGCCCAGGCCGCCGCACCGGGCGCCCGGGTGCTCTACGTCGACCACGACCCGGTGGCGGTGGCGCACAGCCAGGCGGTGCTGGCGGGCAACGACCGCACGGACGTGGTCGCGGCCGACCTGCGCAAGCCCCAGGAGATCCTCGCGAGCCCCCAACTGGACGGCCTCATCGACCTGAATCGGCCAGTGGCGCTCCTCCTCGTTGCCATACTGCACTTCGTGGAAGACGCGGACGACCCGTACGGAGCGGTGGCCGAGCTGCGCGAGGCACTCGCGCCCGGCAGCCTGCTGATCCTCACCCATGCCTCGTACGAGGGAATCCCGTTGCCGGCGGAGCGGGCCGAGGGTGCGGTGGACGTGTACAAGGACATTCGCAACCCGCTGATCATGCGCTCGCGCGACGAGATCGCGCGGTTCTTCGAGGGGTACGACATGGTGGAACCCGGACTGGTGCCGATGCCGCTCTGGCGGCCGGAGTCGGCGCCGGAGGAGGAGGATCCCTATGCCTTCTCCGGATTCGCCGGCGTGGGGCGCACGGCGTGAGCGGGGAGCCGGACGGGCCGGAGGACAGACTGCGCCGGTTGACGACGATCTGGAGCCGGGCGGTCTTCCCGGTCACCTCCACGTCGCTGACCCGCGCGGAGTTCGAGGAGCGACTCCTCCCGCTCGCACGCCGATTGAGCGGCCTGCTGCGGGCCCGCAGCTTCGACGCCGAGCAGGCCAGGGCGGTCGGCGCCGCGCTCGTCGGGGCGCACTGTACCGACCCCGAGGCGCTCGCCCGCACTCTGGACTGCGTCGACGCCTACCTGGTCCTGTACTGCGGCGAGGACGGCCCGCAGGACGAACTGCGCATGCGTTCCTCGCGGTTGCAGCACGCCATGGCGGCCGGGTACGCGCAGGCGCTGCGCGAGCGTACCCTCGCCGAGCAGGAGGCCATCGCCCAGGCCGCGTTGCAGGCCCAGGGCCTGGTGGCGCAGGCCCTGCACGCCAGCGAGGCCCGCTTCCGGGCGGTCTTCGAGGGCGCCGCCATAGGAATCGGCATCGCCGACCTGGACGGGAACGTGCTCCAGGTCAACGAGGCGCTGCAGCGCATGTTCGGGCTCACCGACCAGTCGATGCGCGGCCGCCGGGTGCAGGACTGGACCCATCCCGAGGACGCTCCCCAGACCTGGAAGCTCTACGACGAACTGGTCCGCGGCGACCGCGAGCACTACCACCTGGAGAAGGCCTTCAACCGCACCGACGGCACGGTCCTGTGGACCAACCTGACGGTCTCCCTGCTGCGCGACGCCGACGGCAGGCCGCAGTACCAGCTGGCCCTCATGGAGGACACCACCGAGCGGCGCCTGCTCAACCTCCGGCTGCGCTACGAGGCCACGCACGACGCGCTCACGGGCCTGCCCAACCGCACCCTGTTCTTCGAACGCCTGGAGAAGGTGCTCAACGCCGGAGAGGGCCAGCGCTTCGGCCTGTGCTACCTCGACCTGGACGGGTTCAAGACCGTCAACGACAGCCTCGGCCACGCGGCCGGCGACCGGCTGCTGGTGGAGATCGCCGACCGGCTGCAGTCCTGCGCGACCGCGCCCGGCGAGATGGTCGCCCGGCTCGGCGGCGACGAGTTCGTGGCGCTGACCACCGGTCCCGGTACCGAGCGCAAGGTCGACGAGCTCGCGGAACGCATCATGAACGCCCTCGTCACGCCCGTCAGCATCGACGGCCGTGACCTGCTGGTGCGCGGCAGCCTCGGCATCGTGGAGGGACCGGCGGGCGAGCGCACCGCGGCGGAGGTGCTGCGCAGCGCGGACATCACCATGTACCGGGCCAAGTCGGCGGGCGGCAACCGTTCCGAACTGGCCGACCCGGAGGCCGACGCGCGCGCCATCACCCGCCACGGCCTGACCACCGCCCTCCCCACGGCACTGGAGCGCGGCGAGTTCTTCATCGAGTACCAGCCGCTCGTCCACCTCGGCGACGGCAGCGTGCGCGGTGCCGAGGCGCTGGTGCGCTGGCTGCACCCGCAGCACGGCGTCCTCGGCCCCGACCGGTTCATCCCGCTCGCCGAGCACACGGGCCTGATCGTTCCGCTCGGCCGCTGGGTGCTGGAGGAATCCATCCGGCAGGCCCGCGAGTGGCGGGAACGGTACGGCCACGCGACCGCCGCCGGTCCCCTGCGCATCAACGTCAACCTCTCCCCGTGCCAGCTCAGCCATCCCGGCCTGGTCCAGGACACGGTGGACATCCTCGAACGCGCGGGGGTCACCCCTGACGCCCTGTGCCTGGAGGTCACCGAGTCGGCGCTGATCGGCGCCGACGACGACCTCCTCAAACCGCTGCGCAGGCTCGCCGAGATGGGCGTCGACATCGCCCTGGACGACTTCGGCACCGGCTACTCCAACCTCGCCAACCTGCGCCGCCTCCCGGTGAGCATCCTCAAGCTGGACCGCTCCTTCACCCAGGGCATGCAACAGTTCCCGGCCGACCCCGTCGACCTGAAGATCGTCGAGGGCGTCGTCTCCCTGGCCCACAGTCTCGACCTCGCGGTCACCGTCGAGGGCGTGGAGACCGGCGCCCAGGCCGAACAGCTCCGCATACTGGGCTGCGACACGGCCCAGGGCTGGTACTACGCCCGCCCGGGCCCACCGGAGCGCCTGCACGAACTGGCCCTGGTGGACGCGACGGGCTGAGCGGCGGGGTGTGGGGGCACAGCCCCCACAAAAGGGGCGCGGGGAACTGCGCGAGCGACCACCTGACGACCCGCGCCCCCAACGGCGATCTCGAAGCCGGACGAATCCGGGCAGAACCCGACCCTCACCTCTCGAGCAGCATCCGCTGCAACTCCCGAGCCGCCCGAGGCGGAGCCACGTCGCTCCGGTGCGCCAACGCGATGGTCCGGTGCAACCCCGGCCGGGCCAGCGGCGTGACCCGAAGACCCTGCCCGGCCCGAGAGGCCACCATCCGCGGCACGACGGCCACGCCCAGCCCCGCCCGCACGAACCCCAGCACCGCGTCCATCTCGCCGCCCTCCACCGCGAAGTCGGGCTCGAATCCGGCGGAGCGGCACGCGGCCACCGTCAGCTCGCGCAGGTCGTACCCGTGCCGGAACATCACCAGGCGCTCGCCCTCCAGATCGCCGATGTCGACCACCCGGCCGCCCCGCCCCGGGGCCGGCACCTCCGGTGAGGACACGACGACGAGATCCTCCCGCAGCAGCTCCACCGTGGTCAGCGCGGGCGCGGGCGGCGGCAGCGGCAGGACGACCAGCGCGAGGTCCAGGGCGCCACGGGCCAGCTCCCGCACCAGGTCGTGCGAGCCCCCCTCCTCGATCAGCAGCTGGATGCCGGGGTAGCGGTCGTGGAAGGCGCGCAGCACATCCGGCAGGAGCCCGGTGCAGAGACTCGGCGTCGCCCCCAGCCGCACCCGCCCCCGCCGCAGCTGCACCAGCTCCTGCACCTCGTGCCGGGCGGTGTCCGCGTCCGCGAGGATCCGCCGGGCCAGCGGCAGCAGGGCCTCGCCCGCGTCGGTCAGCGTGATGTTGCCCCGGGCGCGCAGGAAGAGATCGGCTCCCAGCTCCCGCTCCAGCGCCTTGATCTGCTGGGAGAGGGAGGGCTGGGCGACGTGGACCAGCTCGGCGGCCCGGGTGAAGTGCCGGGTCTCGGCGACGGCCACGAAGTACTGGAGCTGCTGGAACTGCACCCCGTCATGATAGCCCTTGGCTATGGAAACGAGCCGGACCATGTCTTGGACCGATGAGGTCCTTCGGCCCTAGCGTGCTGAGACATGGCACTGGCAACGCGGACGGACCGACGGCCGTCCATGGCGCGCACGATGTGGGACAGCACCGTCGGCAAGAAGACAGTGATGGCCGTCAGCGGTCTGATCATGCTGCTGTACCTGGTCGCGCACATGATCGGAAACCTGAAGATCTACTTCGGGGCCGGCGAGTTCAACCACTACGCCCACTGGCTGCGCACCGTCGGCGAACCCTTCATGCACTACGAGTGGACGCTCTGGCTCATCCGGGTCGTCCTGCTCGTCGCCGTGGTCGCCCACGCCACCTCCGCGTACCAGCTCAGCCGCCGCGACATCAAGGCGCGCCCCAGCAAGTACGTGCACAGCAGGCCGCGGGCGAGCTACGCCACGCGCACCATGCGCTGGGGCGGGATCATCCTCGGCCTCTTCATCGTCTGGCACCTCCTGGACCTGACCACCGGCACCGTGCACTCCGGCGGCTTCCAGGAGGGCCACCCGTACCAGAACGTGGTGGACACCTTCTCCACCTGGTACGGCAACGTCATCTACATCGTCGCGATGCTCGCGCTCGGCCTGCACATCCGGCACGGCTTCTGGAGCGCCGCCCAGACCCTCGGCGTCGGCAGCCGCGCCCGCGACCGCGGCCTGAAGACCGTCGCCGACGTCCTCGCGCTGCTGCTCACGGCCGGTTTCATCGCCGTACCCGTGGGCGTCATGACCGGAGTGGTGAGCTGACCATGACTACCTACGTCGACTACGAGACCGGCGAACCCCTGGCCGACACCAAGGCCCCCTCCGGGCCCGTCCACGAGCGCTGGGACAAGCGCCGTTTCGAGGCCAAGCTGGTCAACCCCGCCAACCGCCGCAAGCACACGATCATCGTGGTCGGCACCGGCCTGGCCGGCGGCTCCGCGGGCGCCACGCTCGCCGAACAGGGCTACCACGTCGTCCAGTTCTGCTACCAGGACTCCCCGCGCCGCGCCCACTCGATCGCCGCGCAGGGCGGCATCAACGCCGCGAAGAACTACCGCAACGACGGCGACTCGGTGCACCGGCTGTTCTACGACACCGTCAAGGGCGGCGACTTCCGTGCCCGCGAGTCCAACGTGCACCGGCTCGCCCAGATCTCCGTGGAGATCATCGACCAGTGCGTGGCCCAGGGCGTGCCGTTCGCCCGCGAGTACGGAGGCCTCCTCGACACCCGATCCTTCGGCGGCGTCCAGGTGTCCCGTACCTTCTACGCCCGCGGCCAGACGGGCCAGCAGCTGCTGCTGGGCGCCTACCAGGCGCTGTCCCGGCAGATCGCCGCCGGGAACGTGGAGATGCACCCGCGCACCGAGATGCTGGACCTGATCGTGGTGGACGGACGGGCGCGCGGGATCGTGGCCCGGGACCTGATCACCGGGGAGATCTCCACGTACTTCGCGGACGCCGTCGTCCTCGCCTCCGGCGGCTACGGCAACGTCTTCTACCTGTCCACGAACGCCATGAACTCCAACGCGACCGCCGTCTGGCGGGCGCACCGGCGCGGCGCCTACTTCGCCAACCCCTGCTTCACGCAGATCCACCCGACCTGCATCCCGCGCACCGGCGACCACCAGTCCAAGCTCACCCTGATGAGCGAGTCGCTGCGCAACGACGGTCGGATCTGGGTGCCGAAGGCGAAGGGCGACGACCGGCCGCCGAACCGTATCCCCGAGGACGAGCGC
Organism: Streptomyces sp. NPDC044061; assembly: GCF_056434305.1. Taxonomy (NCBI): domain Bacteria; kingdom Bacillati; phylum Actinomycetota; class Actinomycetes; order Kitasatosporales; family Streptomycetaceae; genus Streptomyces; species Streptomyces sp. NPDC044061. Next base: position 75,341 of record NZ_JBWKFL010000036.1, read on the forward strand.
GACTACTACCTCGAGCGCATCTACCCCTCCTTCGGCAACCTGGTGCCGCGGGACATCGCCTCCCGCGCCGCGAAGAACGTCTGCGACGAGGGCAGGGGCGTCGGCCCCGGCGGGCAGGGTGTCTACCTCGACTTCGCGGACGCCGTCGAGCGCATGGGCCGCGAGGCCGTCGAGGCCAAGTACGGCAACCTCTTCGACATGTACCAGCGGATCACCGACGAGGATCCGTACGAGGTGCCGATGCGGATCTACCCGGCCGTGCACTACACGATGGGCGGCCTGTGGGTCGACTACGACCTGCAGTCCACGATCCCGGGCCTGTTCGCGGTCGGCGAGGCCAACTTCTCCGACCACGGCGCCAACCGGCTCGGCGCCTCCGCGCTGATGCAGGGCCTGGCCGACGGCTACTTCGTGCTGCCGGCCACCATCAACGACTACCTCGCCCGGAACCCGCACCAGGAGCCGCTCACGGCCGGACACCCCGTGGTCCAGGAGGTGCTTGCCGAGACCGAGGACAGGCTCAACCTGCTCCTCGCCGTCGACGGCGACCGCACCCCCGACTCCTTCCACCGTGAACTCGGCGAACTGATGTGGGAGTTCTGCGGCATGGCCCGCACCGACTCCGGCCTGCGCAAGGCGCTGGAACGCATCCCGCAGATCCGCGAGGAGTTCTGGCGGCGCATCAAGGTGCCCGGCACCGGCGAGGAGTTCAACCAGTCGCTGGAGAAGGCCAACCGGATCGTCGACTACCTGGAGCTCGCCGAGCTGATGTGCCTCGACGCACTGCACCGCGGCGAGTCCTGTGGCGGCCACTTCCGCGAGGAGTCCCAGACGCCGGACGGCGAGGCCGCCCGCAGGGACGACGAGTTCGCCTACGCGGCCGCCTGGCAGTTCACCGGTACGGGCGCCGCGCCCGTCCTGCACAAGGAAGACCTGGTCTTCGAGCACGTCCACCCCACCCAGCGGAGCTACGCATGAAGCTCACCCTGCGCGTCTGGCGGCAGAAGAACGCCGACGCCGACGGCGCGATGTCCACTTACGAGGTGGACGGCATCTCGTCCGACATGTCCTTCCTGGAGATGCTGGACGTCCTCAACGAACAGCTCATCCTCTCCGGCGAGGAGCCCGTCGCCTTCGACCACGACTGCCGCGAGGGCATCTGCGGCGCGTGCAGCCTGGTGATCAACGGCGAGGCCCACGGCCCCGAGCGCACCACCACCTGCCAGCTGCACATGCGGTCCTTCGAGGACGGCGACACGATCGACATCGAGCCGTGGCGGGCCGCCGCCTTCCCGGTGATCAAGGACCTGGTCGTCGACCGGACCGCCTTCGACCGGATCATCCAGGCCGGTGGCTACGTCACCGCCCCGACCGGCTCGGCGCCGGAGGCCCACGCCACACCGGTGCCGAAGGCCGACGCCGACTTCGCGTTCGAGCACGCGGAGTGCATCGGGTGCGGTGCGTGCGTGGCCGCGTGTCCCAACGGGGCGGCGATGCTGTTCACCTCCGCCAAGGTCAACCACCTCAACGTACTGCCCCAGGGGGCGCCCGAGCGGGAGACCCGGGTGCTGGACATGGTGGCGCAGATGGACTCCGAGGGGTTCGGCGGGTGCACGCTGACCGGTGAGTGTGCGACCGCCTGTCCCAAGGGGATCCCGCTCGTGTCCATCACGAGCATGAACCGGGAGTGGCTGCGGGCCACCCGGAAGGTGGCGAAGAAGTAGCGCCGTCGGGGGTGCGGGTGCGTTGTGGCTGGTCGCGCAGTCCCCGCGCCCCTTGGCCGGGGCAGTGATCGTTCGCCGAAAAGGCGGGCGGCCGGGGCCGGGGTAGGTGCTCACCCGGCCCCGTCTGGGTTTCCGTCCCGCCGCCTCACCCGTGCCGTTCAACAAGCCCACACCCGCTCTCCGGTCCTCGGTCACGCACCGGCCAACCGGCGTCGGAAGAACAGGACAGGCAGTCCGGACCGACGGACTGCCGCTCCCGCCGACCCCGGCCCGTGACCATGGAGAGAGCCATGACCGGCGTCACCACGCTCGACCGCCCCCCGCAGCCCGCGGCACCCACCCGCTACACCGTCACCCTCGCCCGCGACGAGGCCGACGTCCGTGCCGCGCAGCGGCTGCGGCACGACGTCTTCGCCGGCGAGATGGGTGCCCTGCTCGCCACCCCGGAACCGGGGTACGACGTCGACCCGTTCGACGCGTTCTGCGACCACCTGCTGGTGAACGACACCGTCACCGGACAGGTCGTCGGCACCTACCGGCTGCTGCCGCCGGAGCGGGCGGCGGTCGCCGGCCGGCTGTACTCGGAGGGCGAGTTCGACCTGACTCCGCTCGACGGGATCCGGCCCGGGCTGGTCGAGGTCGGCCGCTCCTGCGTGCACCCCGACCACCGCGACGGCACGGTCATCGGCCTGATCTGGGCCGGGATAGCCCGCTACATGGTCGACCGGGGCCACGAGTGGCTGGCCGGCTGCTGCTCCGTCCCGCTCGCCGACGGCGGCGCGCTGGCGAGCGCCACCTGGGAGCGGGTGCGGGACAAGCACCTGGCCCCGGAGGAGTTCCGGGTACGGCCGCTGCTGCCCTGGGTCCCGGACACCGGGGCGCCGGCCGCCAGGGCCGAACTCCCCGCCCTGCTGCGTGGCTACCTCCGGCTGGGCGCCTGGGTGTGCGGGGAACCGGCGCACGACCCGGACTTCGGGGTCGCCGACCTGTACGTGCTCCTGTCGATGCGCAGGGTCAACCCGCGCTATCTGCGGCACTTCCTCTCGCTCGTGCCGGCCTGATGAGCGTCTGGCTGCCCAGCGCGCCCTGCACCCCGGGCGCCTGCGTGGAGCCGGCCGCACCCGCCGCGGCCGTGCCCCGCGCCGTGCTGCGGCTCACCGCGGTCGCGGTCGTGGTGCTGGCCGGGATCGCGCTGGCCCCGCTCGGCGGGAGGATCCCCGCCGAGTGGGTCAGGCGGTGGTGCCGGACGATCGTGCGGGCCATCGGGGTCCGGGTCCGCTTCACCGGCACCCCCGCACCGGCCGGCGGGCTGCTGCTGGTCGCCAACCACGTCTCCTGGCTGGACATCCCGCTGCTGGCCGCCGTACGCCCCGCCCGGATGCTCGCCAAGACCGAGATCCGGCATTGGCCCGTGGCGGGGGCGCTGGCCGCGCGGGGCGGGGCGCTGTTCATCGAGCGCGACCGGCTGCGCGCCCTTCCCGGCACGGTCACCCGGATCGCGCAGGCCCTCGGCGAGGGTGCGGCGGTGGTGGCCTTCCCCGAGGGCAGCACCTGGTGCGGGCGGGCACACGGCCGCTTCCACCGGGCCGTCTTCCAGGCCGCGCTGGACGCGGGCGTGCCGGTGCAGCCGGTCCGGTTGAGCTACCGGCAGGGCGGGGGAGGGGCCGGCACCGCGGCGGCGTTCGTCGGCGAGGACACCCTGCTCGCCTCGCTGTGGCGGGTCGCCCGCGCGCGGGGCCTGGTGGCCGAGGTGGACGTACGGCCGGTCATACCGCCCGGCGCCCAACCCGACCGTCGTGCCCTCGCCCGGGCCGCCCAGCCGACCACGGGCGAACCGGCCTGGACCCACGCCGTCCTGCTGTCTCCTCGGACTCCCGGGACTCAGGGCATGACCCGGGCCAGATAGGGCGCCGTCACGCTGCCCTCCGCCCGTGCCACCCGCTCGGGCGGCCCGGCCGCCACGATGCGCCCGCCCCGGTCGCCGCCGCCCGGCCCCAGGTCGATCACCCAGTCCGCCTCCGCGACCACGGTCATGTCGTGCTCGACCACGACGACCGTGTGCCCGGCGTCGACGAGCCCCTGCAGCCGGTCCATGAGCACCTCGACGTCGGCCGGATGGAGCCCGGTCGTCGGCTCGTCCAGGAGGTAGAGGGTGTGCGTACGGCGGCCCCGCTGCAGCTCGCTCGCCAGCTTGATCCGCTGGGCCTCGCCGCCGGACAGCTCGGGCGCGGGCTGTCCCAGGCGCAGATAGCCGAGGCCCACGTCCAGCAGGGTGCCCAGGCTGCGGGCCGCGGCCGGGGTGTCCGCGAAGAACTCCGCCGCGTCCTCGACGGTGAGGTCGAGGACCTCGGCGATGTTCCGTCCCCGGTACGCCACTTGGAGGGTCTCGGGGTTGTAGCGGGCGCCGCCGCAGTCCGGGCAGGGCGCGTAGGTGCTCGGCAGGAACAGCAGCTCGACGCTGACGAACCCCTCGCCCTGACAGGTCTCGCAGCGCCCTCCCGGCACGTTGAAGGAGAACCGCCCGACGCCGTACCCGCGTTCGCGCGCCTCGCCGCCGGCGGCGAACACCTTCCGCACGACGTCGAACAGGCCGGTGTAGGTGGCCAGGTTGGAGCGGGGAGTGCGCCCGATCGGCTTCTGGTCCACCCGGACCAGACGGCCGACCCCCGTCAGATCCTCGGTCAGCTCACCGATGAGCGTGGACTTCCCGGAGCCGGAGACACCGGTGACGGCGGTGAACGCGCCGAGCGGGAACCCGGCCGTCACCTCGCGCAGGTTGTGCCGGGTCACCGGGCCGACCTCCAGCCACCCGCGCGGCTCCCGGATCCGCCGCGCCGGACCCGGGGCCTCGTCGAAGAGGTAGCGGGCCGTGGCCGACTCCTCGACCGAGGCCAGCTCGGCCACCGGACCGCTGTACAGCACCCGCCCGCCGTGCTCGCCCGCGCCGGGGCCGACGTCCACCAGCCAGTCGGCGCCGCGCACCACCTCCAGGTGGTGCTCGACCACGAACACCGAGTTCCCGGCCGCCTTGAGCCGGTCCAGCACCTCGAGCAGGGCCTCGGTGTCCGCCGGATGCAGTCCGGCCGACGGTTCGTCCAGCACGTACACCACGCCGAACAGGCCCGAGCGCAGCTGGGTGGCGAGCCGCAGCCGCTGCAGCTCGCCCGCCGACAGGGTGGGCGCGGCCCGGTCCAGGCTCAGATAGCCGAGGCCCAGCTCGACGACGGGCGCGATCCGGGCCTTCAGGTCCTCGGTGAGGACGCGGGCGGTCTCGGTGGCGCCGTCGAGCAGGCCGGCCAGGTCGGTCAGGGGCAGCGCGGCCAGCTCGGCGATGGTCCGGCCGCCGAAGGTGACCGCCAGCGCCTCGGGCCGCAGCCTGCTGCCCCCGCACACCCGGCACGGCGCACTCGTCAGGAAACGCTCCGCCTTCGTCCGCAGGGTCGGGGACTTGGTGTCGGAGAACGTCTTCAGCACATACCGGCGGGCGCTCATGTACGTGCCCTGGTACGGCCGTTGGATGCGATCGGCGTCCCGGACCGGATGGACGGTCACGACCGGCTGCTCGTCCGTGAACAGGATCCACTCCCGTTGCTCGGCGGGCAGTTCACGCCAGGGGCGGTCCACGTCGTACCCGAGCGCGTCGAGGATGTCGCGCAGGTTCTTGCCCTGCCAGGCGCCCGGCCAAGCGGCGATCGCGCCCTCGCGGATGGACAGGGAGGGGTCCGGGACCAGCGACTCCTCGGTGGTGCGGTGCACTCGGCCGAGGCCGTGGCACTCCGGGCAGGCGCCGGACGCGGTGTTGGGGGAGAACGCGTCCGAGTCGAGCCGCTCGGCGCCGGGCGGGTAGTCGCCGGCGCGCGAGAACAGCATGCGCAGGGAGTTGGAGAGGTTGGTGACCGTGCCCACGGAGGAGCGCGAGGTCGGGGACGAGCGCCGCTGCTGGAGGGAGACCGCCGGCGGCAGACCGGTGATCTCGCCGACCTTGGGCGCCCCGACCTGGTGGATCAGTCTGCGCGCGTACGGCGCGACCGACTCGAAGTAGCGCCGCTGTGCCTCGGCGTAGACGGTGCCGAAGGCCAGGGACGACTTCCCCGAGCCGGACACGCCGGTGAACACGGTCAGTACGTCCCGTGGGAGGTCCACGTCGACGCCCTTGAGGTTGTGCTCGCGGGCGTCGCGGACACGGACGTACGGATCATGGGAGCTGTGCATCGGGGGAACTCCGTACGGGCCTGCCGGGGGCGGGGACAAACCCCGCGATCCTAGTGCCCTGACAGGCGGCGCACGGCGGCAGGGCCGCCCCCGCCTGCTACGACTGCGGAGGGTTGTTCCGGTCCTGCGGCCTGGTGCCGAACTCGTCCCGCAGCTTGTCCTGGCCGGTGTCCACCTGGGACTGGTACTTCTTCCCCGTCCGCTGGTCGATGTAGTCGCCGCCCTTGTCGATGCCCTTGTCGGCCATGTCCTCGTGGCCCTTGAGCATGCCCTTGATCTTGTCCATGAAGGACATCGCAGCCCTCCTCGTCGCTTGAGGCTTGCCCTTCCAGCGTCACGGGCCCGGGCGGGATCCGCATCTCGAGGCGACCTCGTGTCGGCTTTCGTGCGTCTATGAGCTGTTTGTGTCACTTTGGGATACGCGTGCGTCGGCCCCGACCGACCCGGACGCGCGCTGCCCGCCCGCGCCAGAAAGGCCTGCCCCATGAGCACTCCCGGCTTCGGATTCGGACGCAGCCCCTTCGAGGAGTTCGACGAACTGATGTCCCGGTTCTTCGGCGGGGGCGGACCGGCCGCCGCATCCGCGCGCCGGCCCCAGCGCGTCGACATCGGCAGCCTGCTCTCCGAGCGGGCCCGGGACCTGGTGGCCGAGGCCCGGGACATCGCCGCGGCCGAGGGCAGCGAGGAACTGGACGCCCGGCACCTGCTGGCCGCCGCCACCCGCAACGACTCGACCCGGCGCCTGCTCACCGAGGCCGGCGCCGACCCCGACCACATCCGCGAGCAGCTCGGCATCGCCGCGGACGGCGGCGAGCGGAGCGAGCCCACCACCCTCACCCCGTCCGCCAAGCGCGCCCTGCTCGACGCCTACCGGATCTCCCGCGCCGAGGGCGCCTCCTACATCGGCCCCGGTCACCTGCTGCGCGCCCTCGCCGCCAACCCGGAGTCGGCCGCCGCCCAGGCGCTCGGCGAGGGCGGCTGGGAGCCCACCCGGCTGCCCACCGAGGGCACCGCAGAGCGGAAGAAGCCCAGCAGCACCCCGACCGTGGACGAGTACGGCCGCGATCTCACCGAGGACGCCCGCGATGGCCGGCTCGACCCGGTGATCGGGCGCGACGAGGAGGTGGAGCAGACCATCGAGGTCCTCTCCCGGCGCAGCAAGAACAACCCCGTCCTGATCGGCGACCCCGGCGTGGGCAAGACCGCCGTCGTCGAGGGCATCGCCCAGCGCATCGTCGCCGGGGACGTGCCGAGGACGCTCGCCGACAAGCGGCTGGTCTCGCTCGACCTGGCCGGCATGGTGGCCGGCACCAAGTACCGGGGCGAGTTCGAGGAGCGGCTGAAGAAGCTGCTGGACGAGGTCCGCGAGCACGGGGACGAACTGATCCTCTTCCTCGACGAGTTGCACACCGTCGTCGGTGCCGGGGGCGGCGGCGAGGGCGCGATGGACGCGGGCAACATGCTCAAGCCGGCCCTGGCCCGCGGTGAGCTGCACCTGATCGGCGCGACGACCGTGGACGAGTACCGCAGGCACATCGAGAAGGACGCCGCCCTCGAGCGCCGCTTCGCGCCCATCCTGGTCGGCGAACCCAGCGTGGACGACACCATCGAGATCCTGCGCGGGCTGCGCGACCGGTACGAGGCCCACCACCAGGTCCGCATCACCGACGAGGCGGTCGTCGCCGCCGCCGAGCTGTCCGACCGGTACATCACCTCCCGCTTCCTGCCCGACAAGGCGATCGACCTGATGGACCAGGCCGCCGCCCGGGTCCGGCTGCGGGCCAGGACCCCGCTCGCGGACACCCGGGAGATCGAGGACCGCATCGCCGCCCTGAACCGGGAGAAGGACCAGGCGGTCGCCGACGAGGAGTACGAGCGCGCCAAGGAGCTGCGGGACCGGATCAAGGAGGCCGAGACCGAGCTGGCCGGGGCGGACAAGGCGGAGGACCACGCCCCGAAGGTCACCCCCGAGGACATCGCCCAGGTCGTCTCCCGCACCACCGGCATCCCGGTGGCCCAGCTCACCGAGGAGGAGCGGGAGCGGCTGATGAAGCTGGAGGAGCACCTGCACGAGCGGGTCGTCGGCCAGGACGAGGCGATCACCGCCGTCGCCCGCGCCGTGCGCCGCGCCCGCGCCGGCATGAGCGACCCCAACCGGCCCATCGGCAGCTTCCTTTTCCTCGGCCCGACCGGTGTCGGCAAGACGGAACTGGCCCGCGCGCTCGCCGCCGCCCTCTTCGGCGACGAGAGCCGCATGATCCGCCTCGACATGAGCGAGTTCCAGGAGCGGCACACGGTCTCCCGCCTGGTCGGGGCCCCTCCCGGGTACGTCGGCCACGAGGAGGCCGGCCAGCTCACCGAGGCCGTGCGCAGGCAGCCGTACACGGTCCTGCTGCTGGACGAGGTGGAGAAGGCGCACCCGGACGTCTTCAACACCCTGCTGCAGCTGCTGGACGACGGCCGCCTCACCGACTCCCAGGGCCGCACGGTCGACTTCAAGAACACCGTCGTCATCATGACCTCGAACATCGGCGCCGACCGCATCCTGGCCGCCGGCACGGAGGACTACGGCAAGGTCCGCGAGGCCGTGATGCCGGCGCTCCAGCAGCACTTCCGGCCCGAGTTCCTCAACCGCATCGACGAGATCATCGTCTTCCGCGGCCTGGACCGCGGCCAGCTGCGCCGGATCGTGGACCTGCTCCTGGAGCACACCAGGCGCCGGCTGCACGCCCAGGACGTCTCCATGGAGGTCACCGACGCGGCCGCCGACCTGCTCGCCGACGTCGGCTACCAGCCCGACTTCGGTGCCCGCCCGCTGCGCCGCACCATCCAGCGCGAGGTGGACGACCGCCTGGCCGACCTGCTGCTCTCCGGCCAACTGAACGCGGGCGACCGGGCGGTGGTGGACGCGGCCGACGGTGCCGTGACGGTCCGCGCGGACAAACCGGCCGGCGTCGAGGGCTGAGCCCGAACCGCGCTCAGCCGCCCGGTGTGACGAGCGCGGCAAGGCGCCGGTAGGAGTCCAGCAGCGCCGTACGGTCGTAGCTGCTGGTGGTGACCAGGACCTCGTCGGCGCCCGTCTCCTTCAGCACCGTCTCCAGTTCGTGGGCGACCTGGTCCCCGGTGCCGGCGATGTGACCGGTGAGACCGGACTCGTAGAAGTCGCGTTCCTTCGCGGTCATCGCGCGGTTCTCGATCTCCTCGGCCGGGGCCAGCGGCGGGAAGGTGCCGTGGGTCCGGGAGTGGGCCATGGCCCGGGCCTCGGGTATCAGCAGCCGCCGCGCGGCTTCCGGGGTCCCGGCGACCGCGACGGTGCCGGAGATGACGACGTACGGCTCGGGCGCCCACGGGGAGGGGCGGAACAGGGAGCGGTACTGGTCGATACCGCGCAGCATCCGCTCGCGGCCCCGCAGGTCGCCGATGACCATCGGCAGGCCGGTGCGGGCCGCGATCAGCGCGCCCTCGCCCATGGCCAGCACGAACGGTGGCACCCGCAGGCCCTCCGCCGGCCGCGCGTGCACGCCGGTCGGCGAGGTGCCGGTGAACCAGCCGAGCAGCTCGCCGAGCTGTGCGGCGAAGTCCTCGGCGTCGCCCCTGTCCCGCCCGAGGGCCTTGCGCACCCCGCCCGTGAAGCCCACGGAACGACCGAGTCCCATGTCGATCCGGCCCGGGAAGAGCGACTCCAGCACGCCGAACTGCTCGGCGACCACGATGGGTTGGTGGTTCGGCAGCATGACCCCGCCGGTACCGACCCGGATCGTGCGGGTCGCGGCGGCGACGGCGGCGGCGAGCACGGTCGGCGCGGATCCCGCGACCCCGGGCACGCCGTGGTGCTCGGACACCCAGAAACGGTGGTAGCCGAGAGCCTCCGCCTCCCGCGCGAGCGCGACGGTGTCCCGCAGCGCCTCGGCGGGCGGGTGCCCCTCGCGCGTGCGGGAGCGGTCGAGAACGGAGAACCTGGTCCGGGCGATCACTGCACTCACACAGGGTTCAACACCGAGACGGCGTGAGGATTCCCGGCGTCGTCCTTCGGCCGAGGGACGCACGGCGCGGCGGGTGTGGGCCGCCGGGCGCCCCCGAGCGGTCGTCAGCGGCCCGTGCGGGCCCGGGGGCCTCGCGGAGCGGGGATCGTCTGCAGCTCCAGCGCGGCCGGTGGTTCGGCGAGTCCCGGGCCGCCCGCTCGCGCCCACTCGGCGACCTCCGCCGTGCTGTCGTCGTCCAGGGCGAACCCGATCCACACGGGCCTGCCGCCCGCCCGCCGTCCTTCGGCCGAGGGACGCACGACGAGGACGTCGGCCTGGTCGCAGGGGCCCAGACAGTCGCTCGTGCGCACCTCGAAGCCCCCCTCGGCCGCGGCGGCCCGCAACCGCTCCAGCCGGCCCGGGTGGTCGGCGCCGGGGTACTTGGCCGGGTTGCCGCAGCAGCAGCCCCGGCAGACGACGACGGTGCAGGGGCGCGCGGAGGCGGCGGGGGAGGGCCGGGATGCGGCGGGGGAGGGCCGGGATGCGGAACGCGCAGCGTGCGCGGAGTACGCGGAATGAGCGGAGTACGCGGAAGACATGACAGCAGCATGCAGCCGTCCTGGACCGGGAGTTGACGCGGGGGTGGCTAAGAGTCATCACGTAATGAGGCGATGTCCACCCGATGTCTGTACGGAGCCGGCGCGCCTGGGTGGCGCGTTGTCCATACAGCGGACCGCTCCGACGTGGGCCTTGTGCCGCTCGTTCGCGGGTCGGGTCTCATTCGGGGTTGGCCTGGTACCGGGTGGTGGGGTTTTGCCGAGCAGAGGCCTGCGGCCGGAAGGATCCGGCGTGGTGGCTGCCGCGTGGGTGCGGCCCCGGGTGGGGCGGGCACCGCGCTGCGGTTGACTCGACAGGGCTTCTTGCAGCCCTGGTGCGAAAAGGATCTGTGTATGTTGCGCCTGGACGGTGTCCAGGCGCGCCGTGCTGGGGTCGTCGGGATCCGCGAGGTGGACGTGGGCGCAGAGGGCGCCGGAGACTTTGTCCCGGTCGCCGACGAGCCCGCACGAGGGGCACGTGTGGATCCGGTCGGCGAGGGTTTTGGCGACCTTCCCGCCGCACAAGCAGGTCTGGGACAACTTGGTGGTGAAGGTGGAAGCGCGGAGCATCCGCCCGCCGGTCTTCTCGCACTCCCGGCCGATGGCAGTGATGAGCCGTCCGGGTGTGGTGGCCTGCAGTGTTTTGCCCCACCTGCGGAACCAGGTCCGAATGTCACAATCCTCGACAACCAAATTCGCGCCGTGGGCGGTGACGATCTCTTCGGCTATCCGTCTCGCACGGTGGTCTTTGGCCGCGGCGGCGGTGGCGGCGGCTTCGGCGAGCCGGGCCCGGTTGAGCCGGTAGCCGGCCGACAGGCTGTCGCGGTGGTACGCCTGCTTGGGCACCTGGGCCTTGTTCGCTGCCCGCGCCCCGCCGGGCACCAGAACGGTACGTGCGAGCAGGCCTGCAGTCTGGCGTCGTTCGGCGCGGGCTTGTTGGCGTTTCGACGGCCGGTACTGGCCAGGGTTGGACGCTCGCCGGGAGCGGTCGAGAGCACGCGTGCGGCCGCGTTCCTTGCGGCGGGCTTTCGCCCGCGCGGCGAGTTCCTCGTCGGACGGCGCTATCCGGGTTGCTTCGATGTCGCCGTCGGCGGGATCGAAGGTGTTGGGGAAGGAGACGATGGAGAGGTTGGAGACGTTGCCGTCGATCCCTGCGACCCGCTCGAGTGCGGCCGCCGCCTGGCGGCGGGCTTTCGTCGCCGGGGACGCGTAGCCGCCGGTCAGGACCATCAGGTGGGCTTCATACGCCCATCCGCCCGGCGCGGAGC